>JAFGGR010000225.1 GCA_016930475.1 Clostridiales bacterium
AGGCATCGACCTCGATGATCCGGGCCAGTGTCTCCGCGGTCTTTTCCGGGAGGATCTGTGTGCCGTCTTCATGGGTGACCGGAATCGCTTCTTTTTGCATATGATCTCCTTGGATCGTTTCGGTGACTTTGCCCAGTGCGAGCAAACGAATGCCGCCGCCGATATTATTTACGTTATAGCCGTTCTGGATCAGTATTCGGGCCGCGGTATAACCGCGTAGGCCGACCGCGCAATATGTCCAGATGCGTTTTTCCTTCGGGATCTCGTTTAGTCGTTCCCGGAGCTGATCCAGAGGGATATTCACAGCTCCCGGCAATGCCTCGTTTTCGAACTCCATCGTTTCGCGAACGTCGAGGAGAATGTCGGTTTCCGGATCGAACCCGGCTTCGAATTGAGTAAAAGTCATGTGCTTTACGAGGCCGTCGCGCTCGTTCTGCGCCACAAAGCCGACCATATTCGCCGGCGATTTGGCGGAGCCGAAAGGCGGAGCGTAGGCCAGATCCAGTTCGGCGAGATCGTCGATCGTTCCTTTGAGAGATATCACGGTCGCGAAGACGTCCGTGAGCTTGTCCACTCCGTCGTAGCCGGCGACCTGAGCGCCCAAGAGGCGTCCGTCCTCTCCGGTGAGGATCTTCACCGCCATCTGCATCGCGCCGGGATAGTAGCCGGCGTGGGACTGGGGATGAATATAGTAGGTGTGATGGAGTGTTCCGGCGCGCATCAGTTGTCGTTCGTTGTGGCCGGTGGATCCCGCAACCAGGTCGAAAATTTTGAGGATCGAGGTCCCCTGCACGCCTTTGTATTTGCGTTTTATGCCGCAGATGTTGTCCGCGATGATCCGTGCCTGTCGATTGGCCGGGCCGGCTAACGCCATCGTCGCGGGCTCGCCCGTTATCGCGTCAAGGGTCTCTACCGCATCCCCTGCCGCCCAAATGTGATCGACAGAGGTCTTCATATACGCGTCGGTTTTAATATACTCGTGATCATTGAGCGCGATCCCGGAATCTTTAAGAAATGCCGTGTCCGGACGAACGCCGATGGCCAGTACCGCCAGGTCTGCATCCACCTGTTTGCCGGAGGCTGTCTTCGTACGGATGCCCCCGTCGATCTCCGTGAAGGATGCTACTCCGTCATCCAGAATGAGCTCGATGCCGTTTTCGCGAAGCTCCTTTTCGCAGATCATGCTGAACTCGGTGTCCAGAGAGGCCAGGATGTGCGGAGCGGCCTCAATCAAGGTCACCTCGATGCCGCGGTGAACCAAATTTTCGGCCACTTCAATGCCGATGAATCCGCCGCCGATGACCGTACAGCGGCGAATACCGCCGTCTACGGCGGCCTTGATTTGATCCATGTCCGGGATGCTTCTAAGGCTCATCACCCGGGGAAGGTCGATGCCCGGAATCGGCGGAGTCAGCGGCATCGCTCCGGGAGACAGGATCAGCTCGTCATAGCTTTCCCGATACCCGGTGCCGTCCTTCGTGCGGACCGACACCTCTTTGCTGTCGGTATGCACGGCCGTGACTTCGGATTCCGTCCGGACATCGATGTGATATCGATCCCGGAAGGTCTCTTGAGTTGTCACGATGAGACTGCTTCTTTCCCGGATCACTTCTCCGATGTGATACGGTAGGCCGCAGTTGGCAAAACTGATAAAACCGCCGCGCTCGAAAAGGATGATTTGGGCGGCCTCATCCAGTCGTCTTAATCGGGTCGCGACCGTGGCTCCGCCGGCCACTCCGCCGACGATCAAAATTTTCTTGCTCATTTTTCGTTCGCTCCTGCTTTGATCAATAGTTGTACGATCTGTTCGTCTCTCAATCGGTAATAGATTTCTGTTCCCTTGCGTACCGTCTCGACCACACCGATTTCCCGCAATACGGCCAGATGGGTCGAAATCGTGGATTGCGGCAGATCCAGTCCGCATTTCATGGTCGTCACATTGCACTCTTTTTTCCGGTTCAAATTCATGATGATACAGATCCGCACCGGGTGTGCGATGCTTTTTAATAGTGCCGCCGTTTCTTCATAGCGGTGATAGTTTGTCTTCAAGTGAAATGCTCCTTGTGCATATATCGAAAAATCCCGATATTCATTTTACCATGATTTCACATCTTTTATCGCTCGAAAAACACATTTCTACGGCATTTTGATAAAATATTCACAAAAGTGAAAAATATCCGCGCACTGACTTGTTATATTAGTGAAGGAGGTGTTGCATGATCCATTCATCTGCGCGCAATGATGAAATTCGAGAAACCGTAGAGAAGTATCGCGACAGCATACTTCGATTCGCCTACGCATACATGAAGAACCGGGCAGAGGCCGAAGATATCGCACAAGAGGTATTTATTACGTATATCGAGAAGACTCCGCTGTGCGAGACTGAAAATCAAAAGAAAGCTTGGCTCATGACGGTTACGGCAAATAAGTGTAAGAACGTGCTGTCTTCGGTTTGGAAGAAAAAAGTGACGGAGCTTCCGGACGATTTTTCGTACATGCCCCGAGAAAATGCCGACCTCATCCGATTTGTCTTGTCGCTGGAAAAGAAATATCGGATCCCGATCCATCTTCACTACTACGAAGGATATTCGATTGAAGAAATATCACGCCTCATGGATGTGAATGCCGCGACGGTCGGGACATGGTTGGCAAGGGGCAGGAAGAGATTAAAGGATCTGATCGGAGATGATTATTATGAATAAGAAAACGTACAGTGATTCAATGCATATGCTTCAATTCAGTGCCGATTTCGATAAAAAGACGATCGAAAAAATGGAGATCGTCGCTCGAAAATCCGAGTATGGCCCGTACGATGTATCCGAGAAAAAGCGATTCAAGTGGCAATATATCGCTTTTCTCGCATTAACTTGCGCATTCGCGGCAGTCTCCATTTTTGTGCTACCGATGCTTTCAAGACCGGAAGTATCGCCGGTGAAAACGGTCGACACCTCCGCTGAACCGTCAGTAAGCGAAACGACGCTCGATGAGGGAACCACAGTTTCTGAGGTGATTACAGTCATTGACGCAAAACAGTATCCAGATTCGGGCATGGACAGCATGGTAGCGCCGGAGCCGGGGGAAGTCCGTTTCGACGAGGGCGTTTTGTGCGCGATCAGCGATCCGGAGACAGGGAATAAGTACTTTTTTATCGAACTTCATCTCTTAGCGGATATGAGTGTTCCAGAACTCGGAAAGCTCAAAGACTATTTGTATGCGGGAAAAACCATTGACGAGTGGCGTGTTCTTGTGGATCTGGCAAATGAAACGTATCCATATAACGAATATAACGGCGACTTCGGTGGAAATATTACCACGGCGGAGTTTGAAGCGGCGATCGAAGAAGCAAAAAAGCTCAATGCCGAAGCAAACTTAACGGCTGCAATCGAAGAATACAATGCCGCATATAACACATTGTATCCCGATCCGGAAGTCTTGCGAACGGATGCGTTAGCAGTGGAATGTTCCCGACTTCAAATGCTGGGATATGATGTCCGCCTTTATGAGACGTGGACGTATTTCGACGATGGACAAAAGAAGAATCACACAATACTCGCAGGTCTATTTACCAAGGATGAACTGATAAATCTCCGGGACACGGATGTCGATCCGCAAATTGCCGTGATCGTATCCTGGGTCAGAAACGGCGATGGGATCGAAACTTGGAACGCTTCGGAGTGGGATCGGTAGCATCCGGATGATCGATAGAACGATGGCGATACTCTTTGGGTTGTAGATGAGCTCCTCCCATTGACAACCATATCACCCTGATATAGTATCTAACTATATCAGAGTGATATGAATGAGAGGGCAAAATGAACATTTTTTTTATCAATGCAAATCTCCACGGGCACATTAACCCCACACTGGGGCTGGTCAAGAAACTGACGCAGAGAGGGAACCGGGTCGACTATTTTTGCTCCGAGCCCTTTTCGGAAACGGTCACAAGAATGGGCGCGAAATGGATCGGCTACAGCGACGGGTTGGATCGGTTCTTAAAAGAATACCGTCCGACGGACCGGCATCCGTTCTTTATGCTGATGGAATATATGCTCCTCTATGACGAGGCGGTCCTTCCGGAGATCTTGAATATTCTAAAAAAAGACCGATACGACCTGATCATTTGTGATTCCTATTTC
>JAFGGR010000226.1 GCA_016930475.1 Clostridiales bacterium
TCCCCGGCATGGCATATCGATGCGAGAACGATCGCGAATGGACGATGATCTTTGTTTCCGAGGGCTGCTTTGAATTGACGGGCTACACGCCGGAGAGTCTGATCGGTAACGCAGGTGTGTCGTTCAATGATCTGATCAATCCCGGGTATCGGGAGACGGTTCGACAGGAATGGGACGATGCGATCCAGGAGAAGAGAGTTTATCGCGGTGAATATCCGATCGTGAAGGTAACGGGCGAGAGCATATGGGTCTATGAGCAGGGGCAGGCGATTTTTAACGAGAACGGAGAGGTCGAAGCCCTCGAAGGCCTGATCATCGACGTATCTGCAAAGAAGGATAAAGAGAAGCAGGTCGAATACCTTCGTACGCACGATACATTGACCGGCGCGTATAACCGGAGATTTTATATAGAGAAAAAGGGCGAGATGGAGCGCGATCTGTCGTTGCTTCCGGTCTCGGTCATCATCGGTGATATTGACGGACTGAAATTGATCAACGACGCCTTCGGAACGGAAAAAGGGGACATGTTGCTCAGTACAGCCGTTCAGATCATTTCGAGGTGTATCCGGGAACAAGATGTTTTCGCGCGATTGGGCGGCGATGATTTTGCGATCCTGATGCCTTCAACGGAGTCGGCGGATGCTCAGAGTACCGTCCAAACGATCGAAGAGGAGCTCCATAAATTCAATGTTTTGGCCGGAAGTGATTTTGACCGCGTCCACATGACTTTTGGGTTCGCGACGAAGGATATGCCGGACATTTCCCTGGCCTCGGTGCGAAAACTCGCGGAAGAGAACATGAACAAGCGCAAGCTCCTGCGACGGAAAAGTTTGCACAGTGCGATCGTCGAATCCATCAAACAAACGATGAGTGCCAGGAGTCAGCTGACCGAGGATCATTCGGAACGCCTGGCCGAACTGACGCGAGAGGTCGGATTGAGGATGCACTTGAATCAGGTCGAGTTAAGTGAGCTTGAGTTATTAGCGACACTCCACGACATCGGAAAAATCGGTGTTAATGATGATATACTCAACAAACCCGGAAAACTGACCGCCGAGGAATGGGCGCAGATGCGTCGCCATACCGAGATCGGTTATCGCATCGCGATGGCTTCCGCCGAACTCGTTCCGATCGCGGATTTCATCCTGACGCACCACGAGCGATGGGACGGCAAGGGGTATCCTCAAGGATTATCCGGTGCGACGATTCCATTGATATCGAGGATCCTTTCGGTAGTGGATGCTTATGATGCCATGACTCAGGATCGTCCGTACCGTAAAGCCATGGCAGAGGAAGACGCGAAAGAAGAGCTAATTGCCAATTCCGGCTCGCAGTTTGACCCCGATGTGGTTCGCATATTTCTTTTGATCCTTAACGAAAAGCAAAAGCGTGTAAGAATCTGAAGATCCTTGCCGAAGCGCTCGCGCAATAGGTGTTTTCGAAAAAAAGACCCGGGAAATTCTGATTCCCGGGTCTTTGCTGTTCAACAAACAAAAACTATTTCGTCGGAGTCGCCGTGAAATTGTATTGTCTCATCACTTCATCGTTCTCGTAGATCTTGGTCTGCCATCTGTTGGCGGTCTCGAGCACCATCGTCAAAGGATTCTCTTTGCCGCTGATCTGCAAGCGGTCGCCCTGATAGCAAATTGCCTGTGCTTCGTCATCGGAAAGCAACATGTACTGGGATACCAGGAACAGGCTCCGTACGCCCACACTCATCTGAACCAATTTGGGATTGATGATATAGGAAGCGGGTGCCGTATTTCTTCCGAGACCCAAACCCAAGGCAGACGTTGTGATCTTCTCCTCAAGGAGGAATAGCGGCTTGCCCTCGACGCCGACCTTGCCGACGTCATGGAAAAGCGCCATGATGATCGCCGACTCGTCGTCCAACTGGGGCATCAGGGCTTCCTTGATGCGAAGCAGTTGCTTGGCGACTCCGACGGAATGGATCAGAAGACCCTTCTCATGAGCCATCGGACCTTCCAAGGAGGCCGGTGATGTCATCCAAGAGGTACGGTTCTCCAGGAAATCGGCAAAGTGGTCGAATTCTGTCTTGCGCTTGATGATACGAGTCTTGAGATCCGCATACAATTCGTCAACGTTATCCTTGTTGACGACGATCATGGGCATGATGGCGGCACCTGTCTTCGGTGCACCGGAAGCCGCTGCGCTTGCTGCTGCCGCTCCCTGGCCATCTGTAAAATCATATTTGCATTTGGGGCAACGAATCGCCTGATTGGCGATGACCATACCACAATCCGGACACTTTTTCATGGGAACCTCCTCGTGGTGCAGAATACCTTTGGAATCGATGTGACATTTCCACAGGGTAACTACACATTGCTATAGGACTATTCTACATCGAAATATTGCTCCATACAATATCAAAGGATGTTGTCAGAAAGCCGATTATGGCGCAAATTTGAATCAATTTACAACTTAGACACGATTAAGATACTGAAAAAGGGGTTTTTGAGGGTGGCTCTTGTCTTCGCGCAACGAATGTGGGAAGTCGCTCGGGTCGCCATCGGCGACTGGCGGTCAGGCTCGACTCTTCCGTGCTTTCTTGAAAAGCGGAGTGATCTTGAGTTTTATCGATCGCCGGACCCCCGAGAAAAAAACGGAAGCGATAAATTTACGGGGAAAATATTGCATGCGGTCTGTAAGATGAGCGGTCAGCGACATTTCCAACTCCTGAGGCTGAACTTGCCGATTATGGCACATCATATAATTCCCCGTATCGGGTGCTTCATAAAAGAAACGATAATTGGCTCCGTATGCGTCCCCGATTCCCATCAGGTGTCCCATCTCGTGTGCTCCGGTCTGCTGAAAGGAGTGACGGTTCAGCTTCTTCTGAAGGACGATTTTGCCCGGATGATTCTTAGACCAATTCAGATGCGTCGATTCCAACTGATAGTACTTGAAAAAACCCCAGTACCAACGCCACGGAGGACTCAGAACGTGCGCGGGAAAAGAATGAAACAAGGTAAAGGTGACCTTGAAAAAACGTTGTTTCGGGTATTCATTGATCGCCTCCGGACTTCCGTAACGTATAAATTCAACGATGACGCGCGCAGAAGGAACCTCAGGAACCAGTTCTTCGTCCAGTGGATTGTTCTCGTTTGTAAGTACACGGAAACTGGCCTTGGCCTTGGCTTTTTCGTAACCGTCGTCCGCCATCCAATCAAAGGTATATTTGCCCGCCCAATTCGTACGGACGCCTGCTTCGAAAATGTCGGCATAGGTGATATTTGTTCCGGGAAAGTAACGAAGCATTTGCTTCGCGTATCGAACGAAATAACGGATCCGGAGCTTGTTGCCGATGATGTGCATCTGGACCGGCGCACGATGAAGATGCCGATAGCGAATCGGAAAACGTTGCTCCAGCGTCTGCAATGACGCCTTGGGAGCGGATTCGGACATTTCAGAATCTCGTGCCATCAGTTCACGGACCTTTCGATATTTACAATTTGATTTTAGTATATCACAGACAGAACCGATATACCGGAATTGATATATAATGGGTTTGTGCAAAAAAGAGATACCGACGGGGGGCGTCGGTATCTGTAAGGAGGGTGTTATGAAGTAAGGAGTCTTTGCTCGATACGACTTCATGATAACAACCAATTGTTTCTACAGCATTCAAACGGGGTGAATAGAGTGTTAAGGATGGTAGGCAGAATTGCGGCAAGGAGAAAAAAGTGATTAAACTGGAAGGAAAACTCTTTAAAGCGAATCTCATGATCGGAGATCAAATCGTGACTGCGGAGGGAGACGGCGCGTCTTTTGTCAAGGAGTTGGAGCAGGCTTTGATTCTCTTGTGTAAAGCGTTGGAGATCCCGATCCCGCTATGGCTTTCGAAAAACACACACGAATTCGCCGCATTTCATCAGACAATATTTTTCGCGGAGCAATATACGGAGCCGGTCGCGTTCGATCGCTTTCAGATTCGATGGATCGAGTGATGTTCTACGGATCGATAATCGATCCGATGGATCGAAAATCGATTCGATGGATCATAAATCGATCCGATGGATCATAAATCGATCCGATGGATCGAGTGACCGGCAGAAGAGACAAAACAATCGGGAAAGGATCATTTATGAAAGGTACATGGGATTTGTCCGAAGAAAAATTCAACTCCGAGGACTTAAGGGCGATCATGGAGCGACTGCTCGGCCCGGGCGGTTGTCCGTGGGATCGGGCACAAACGCATGAGAGTATTCGAAAGAATCTGATCGAGGAGGCGTACGAGACCGTCGACGCGATCGATACGGGCGATCCGGATCGAATCAAGGACGAGTTGGGGGATGTTCTCCTGCAGGTATATTTCCACGCCGCGATGGCGGAGCGCGACGGTACGTTTTCGCTGGATGATGTGGCGGACAATATCTGCCGTAAGCTGATCTCAAGGCACTCGCATATTTTCGGAAGCGATCATGCGGATTCGCCGGAAGCGGTGCTTTCGGTTTGGGAGAAGAACAAGATGCTCGAAAAGAACCAGAGCACCTTTACTCAAACCCTGCATGACGTGCCGGTCGGATTGCCGGCTCTGATGAGAAGCGAAAAGATTCAGAAGCGAGCGGCCAAATCCGGTTTTGACTGGCCCGATGCCGGAGGTGCGCGCGAAAAAATCGATGAGGAGCTGGGAGAGGTGGATCAGGAGCTGATATCGGATGGTAAACCGTTATACAACAAGGTGGATCCGGAGAAGGAACCCGACCGGTTTTCGCGATTGGAGTCGGAGATCGGCGATCTGTTTTTCGCGGCGGTGAATTATGCCCGCCTGCTGGGTGTAGATCCGGAGGTCGCCCTGAATGGCGCGAACGAAAGGTTTACGAGGCGCTTTTCGCTCATGGAAGAGGAAGCAAAACAGCGCGGTACGGAGCTCGACAGTATGAGCCTCGAGGAAATGGACGGACTGTGGGAATACGCGAAAGAAAGAGAGCACCGGCATGAGGATCGATAAATTCTTAAAGGTCTCGAGGATCATCAAACGACGGACCGTCTCCAACGAGGTATGCGCAGCTGGACGGGTCAGTATAAACGGAAGAGTTGCGAAGCCTTCCGCGGAAGTCGTCGCAGGCGATCGGATCGATATTGTTTTCGGTAACGGGGTGACCTCGATCCGGGTGCTTTCGGTCCAGGAATCGATTCGAAAGAATGACGCGGCGGATATGTATGAGATCCTGCCGACGGGTGGAATGGAATAAGCCGTCCCGAAGCCTCTGTCAGGCATTTCGGATTACTCCGAAGTTACAGGGGTGTGACATGTTCGGTTTTTGGGGGCGCGACTCCTGTTTTTCGCTCAAATGTCATTGAACTGATTCCGGAGAATCAATACAATACGGGTATAAGCAGAAGAAGACCTCGGAAAGGCAGTAAATCATGGCTTCAAGGACCAAGGCGCAGAATATTCCCGGAGGCTTTCACGGCAGTCGATATCCGATCGCGCGTGTGATCGTCGCTGTCTTTTTTCTGATCCTGATCGCCGTTGTGGGTTCGATGCTTCTCAGACAGAACGCGACCTATCAGCGAGTTGCGGAGCGCGCCGATGAACTGGTTCAACTGGAGCGTGAGGCAGTGGCCGAGAATGACCAAGCCAACGGACTGAAGAGCATTGTCGGATCCGATGAATATATTGAACAGGTCGCCCGTGACCAACTCGGCCTCGTCAAGCCCGGAGAGACCGTCTATAAATCTGAAGGTTAGAGGACGAAATTCCGGAAATCATTTTCGCCGCGTCGTGATACGCGGCTTTTTCATGCAAAAATCAGAATTCGTGTCGGGCCCGCATCGCTTTTGAAAGTGTTACGTCATCGGCGAATTCCAGGTCGGATCCCATCGGAAGACCGGAGGCGATCCGGGTCACGCGTATGCCTGAAGGCTTGATCAATCTGGATATATAAAGTGCGGTCGCTTCTCCTTCGGCCGTCTGATTCGTGGCGATGATCACCTCGCGGACCTTGTCATTCTGTTGAAGTCGGGTGATCAATTCCTTCAACTTGAGCGCATCCAAGCCCACGTTCTGAAGCGGGGAGTAAACCCCGTGCAGGACATGATACAAACCCTGGTAATCCCGCATTCGTTCCATTGTCGATACATCGCGGGGATTCTCGACCACGCAGATCATCGTCGGATCACGATTCGTGTCCGAACAAACAGAGCATGGATCGCGGTCCGTGTAGTTCTGACAAACGGAGCAGAGGCGCACGGAATTGCGCGCCGATACGATCGAATCGGACAGCGACAAGACATCTTCGGATGGCATGGATAAGATATGAAAAGCAAGCCGCTGAGCGGACTTATTTCCGATTCCGGGCAACTTTCCAAGCTCGGCAATCAGCCGGGCAATAGTCGGAGCATAACGCATCACGTACCTCTTAGAAGGGCATCTTCATGCCGCCCGTAACGCTTCCCATCTTCGACTCGGAGTAATCTTCGAGCTTTCGCTGGGCTTCGTTATACGCCGCTATGATCATGTCCTGAAGCATCTCAACATCACTCGGATCGACGGCCGACGGGTCAATGGTCAATTCCTTCATCTCATGATCTCCACCGATCACGACCTTGACGACTCCTCCGCCCGATGTTGCATCAAAACGGGAGTTCTTAATTTCTTCCTGAGCTTGCTGAGCGGCCTGTTGCATCTTCTGAGCTTGTTGTAACAACTGATTCATGTTCGAGCCCCCGCCGCCGGGTAATCCCCGAAAACCACCTTTAGCCATTCGTTTATCCTCCTTGCTGAATTGCAACCTCTATTTCAAGGATTACATATCGTCTATCGTTTGAACTTCGACCCCGTTCTGCTCGGCGAAAGCCTTGATCCTTCCGACCCAATCCGGCTCCGGACGACTATTATCTGTCCGGTCTCCGTCCTGTGCTGTCGGCTCCGTGTCGCTGTCGGTCATCATCCGTAGGTCCCGAACGCCGGATATGAGGGTCATAGCGTCCTCTTTGATTTTCTTATATTCGTTTCGCTGTGTCAATTGATCGATATACGAACGCATGATGTCCGGGAAAATGAGCCGGAGCTCGTCATTGTGGATCTTGACGCGCGCGTGCCTCAACTGCAGGGACTCCAGAATCATTGTGTCCTCCCAGCGTTTGATCAAAATATCCCACAGATGAGACAAGGACGGCGTCTCCGGGGATATCTCCACAGGTTCTTGCGTCGATAGCCCGGCAGGCTCGGATGCCCGGTCGTCCGAGGGTTCCGGAGTCGATTCTTCGGCAGGCTCGGATGCCCGGTTATCCGCGGGTTCCGGAGTCGATTCTTCAGCGGGTCCGACGGATCGGGAACCCGGGAGATCGGACGCGACGGAATCGATATCCGGAATGACCGGCGGCAAAGGAATATTGGCGTTGCGAACCGGAGGGACCGAGGTGACGACGGAGAGGTTTGTGATTGGGCGTTGGACCGGGGGCGCAGGCTCCGCGGTACGCGTCAAATTGGGCGTGAGTGGAGAGATCTTGGAATAATCGAGCGCTTTGCCGACGGGATCTTCGTCGTCAGATAGAATCGTTCTTTGAATTTCGTAGGTCAGCGAAACTTCTTCTGGATCCGCCTCCGGAGGAGGGATCATATCCGGCTCCGGCTCGGGAGGCGCGGACGGTTTGGTCTCCGGCTCGGAATGCCCGGCCATAACCGGCTCCGCTATGGTGGAGGGGATGAGTATCTCGACTTCTTCGGACGGCGTTTCCCGCGCGAAAACCTTCTCGTTTCCGATGTTCTCGGCTCCCAGAGCGAGAAGGGCAATTTCGAATGATGTGCGCATGTCCGGCGACCATTTCAATTCGGAAGCAAGCGCGGAGAGGCGGGTGATCACACGAAGAAGGGCGTCCTTGGTCGTGTGATCGGACAGCCGGCGCATCTCGGTTATCGATTCGGCGGTAGCCCGAACCAGATTCTCGGGGCGGCGGGAGATACCAATGACCAATAAGTCGCGAAAATATCGCGCGAGATCGAGGGTGAAGCGAAGAATATCCCGTCCGTCCATGATCAGTCGATCGCACAGATCGATGATGGCGACGGATCTTCCGCTTAATATCGATTCCGCCATGGACAGGAGAAACCGGTCGTCGACGACTCCGGTCATTTTGAGGATGTCGTCCCGTAGAATGACGGATGTTGAATCTCCGCTTACTTGGTCGAGCAGCGAAATGGCATCTCGCAAAGCACCGTCGGAAAGTTTGGCGATGGTCTCGAGCGCATCGTCATGAATAGAAATACCGTTCTTGTCGGAAATGTCTCGAAGGCGCTCTACGATGGACTCCAAAGGGATCCTTCGAAAATCGTAGCGCTGACACCGCGAGATGATCGTTGCGGGGATCCGATGAGGCTCGGTTGTCGCAAGGATGAAAACGGCGTGAGCGGGGGGCTCTTCCAGAGTCTTGAGCAGAGCGTTGAAAGCGCCGGTCGAGAGCATATGGACTTCGTCTACGATGTATACTTTATACTTTGCCCGTGACGGCATGAAAAGGACCTCGTCACAGATCCGCCGGATGTTGTCTACACTGTTATTGGAAGCGGCATCCATCTCGATGACATCGAGTATGGATCCCTCAAGTATACCTGTGCAGATTTCGCAACGGTTACAGGGGTTTCCGTTGTCCGGATCCAGACAGTTGATGGCGCGGGATAGGATCTTGGCGATTGATGTCTTCCCGGTACCTCGAGTGCCGCTGAAAAGATAAGCGTGGGCGATCTGACCGGAGGCGACTGATTGACGAAGCGCCGTCACGATATGCTTTTGTTCGACGACCTCGTCAAAGGTCATCGGACGAAATTGCCGGTATAGCGCAAGATGCTCCATGGAAAACCTCCGGGAAATGATAAGAAATCGTCCCGCCCGGTCTGCGGTCGGAAACAGGCACCCTCGCGGCACCTGTGATTGACCGCTTACTGCTGCTTCCTTCCGGACCTGACAGGGTTCACGGGTCA
>JAFGGR010000227.1 GCA_016930475.1 Clostridiales bacterium
GGCCGCAATCGCCGCCGGCGCCCCGCGCGAAGGCGACCTGAGCGCCAAGGGAAAAAACGTTGTGATCATCGGCGGCGGAGACACCGGTACCGATTGCGTCGCGACGTGCCTGCGGCACGGCGCCAAAAGCGTTCGCCAGTTGGAGATCATGCCCAAACCGCCGATGATGCGGACGCCCGAGAACCCGTGGCCGCAGTGGCGGAAAATATTGAGAACGGATTACGGGCACGAGGAGGCGATCGCCCTGTACGGGAAAGACCCGCGTATCTGGGAAACGACGGCGGCCTCCTTTTCGGGCGGAAAAGACGGGAAAATTACAACTGTCCATACCGTGCAAGTGAACTGGGAAAAAGACGAGAACGGGCGCATGCGTCCGAAACCGGTCGAAGGCACCGGGAAGGACATTCCGACGGACATGGTTTTGTTGGCGATGGGCTTTCTCGGCCCGGCGGACACGCTCTTTGAGAAGACGGGACTGAGCCGCAACGAAAGAGGAAATATCGCGACCGGAAAAGATGCATACGAGACCGAGGTTCCGGGTGTCTTTGCGGCCGGAGATGCCAGACGCGGTCAAAGCCTTGTCGTTTGGGCGATACAGGAGGGGCGTCGGGCGGCGCGTGCTTGTGATTGTTATCTTTCGGGGCAATCGCTTCTTCCCGGGTGAGAGCAATGGGACGCAACCGAACATTGGAGGAACGAGCGCGGCACACCGAAAAGACGCAATCATCGAAAAGACGTAATCACCGAAAAACAACATTTCGCAACGAGACGAGAGACAAATTGCATAAAGCGCACGGAAAAGCACATCGAGTCGTTGTTAATTCTTACAAAATGCAAGATGCGCGACAATAACTTGCAAATAATCGTTGACAGATTAATCGGAAACAAGTAAGATGATCGCATAACAGAGACGTTGAGTTCGAGAGTTCGGACCCGGCGTCTCTTCTTTTATCATAAAGGAGGTGGAACGATGTTATCGTCGGTAAGCACAATTTGGGTCTTGGTGGCGGCCGCGTTGGTATTTTTTATGCAGGCCGGATTCGCCATGGTGGAAACGGGATTAACCCGCGCCAAAAACGCCGGAAACATCCTGATGAAAAACATGATGGACTTTTCGATTGGAACACTGCTGTTCTGGCTGTTCGGATTCGGGATCATGTTCGCGGGTACGGGGGCGCTTTTCGGGGGGCTTGATTTTTTCAGTTCCGGGAGCTACGCGGATATTTTACCCGCCGGCGTTTCCAAATACGCGTTCATGATTTTTCAGACCGTCTTCTGCGCGACGGCCGCAACGATCGTGTCCGGCGCCATGGCGGAGCGTACGAATTTTCTGGCGTACTGCGCGTATAGCGCGGTCATCAGCGGTTTGGTCTATCCGGTCAGCGGGCATTGGATCTGGGGCGGCGGATGGCTCGCTCAGCTCGGGTTTCACGATTTTGCCGGATCGACCGCCGTGCATATGGTCGGCGGTGTCGCCGCTCTGGTCGGCGCGATCATATTGAAGCCCCGTATCGGGAAATACGACAAGAACGGAAAATCCAGGGCAATTCCCGGACACAGCCTGACTCTGGCGGCGCTCGGCGTCTTTATCCTGTGGTTCTGCTGGTTTGGGTTTAACGGCGGATCGACGGTATCCGCGGAAGGCGACAGCGTATTGGAATCGATGGGAAGCATTTTTGTGACCACCAACCTGGCGGCGGCCGCAGCTGCCGTTGTCGTACTGATCATCACGTGGATCCGTTACAAAAAGCCGGACGTGTCGATGACCCTGAACGGCGCCTTGGCCGGCTTGGTCGGGATCACCGCCGGATGTGACGCGGTCAGCCCGGCCGGTGCGGCAATCATCGGGATCATATGCGGTGTTTTGGTTTTCGTCGGGATCGAGCTGATCGATAAAGTCGCCCGTGTCGATGATCCGGTCGGCGCGATCGGCGTCCACGGAATCTGCGGTGCGGCCGGAACCGTCATGGTCGGATTATTTGCCGTCGACGGAGGCCTCTTCTACGGAGGCGGGCTGAAGATGCTCGGTATCCAGTCACTCGGTGTGATCTCCGTGATCGGCTGGGTCGCGGTCACCATGACGATCGCGTTTTTGGTCATCAACAAGGTCATCGGTCTTCGCGTCTCGAAAGAAGAGGAGATGGTCGGGTTGGATATCTCGGAGCACGGACTGGAAAGTGCCTACGGCGATTTCAGTATCATCGACCGAAGTGTTTTGGATCTGGTGACGGAGGGAGCTCCTTTGGCGGCCGCCGCAGCCGGCGCGGTCCACATTGATGAGGCGATCCCCGTTCAGATGAAGACAGCACCGGCAATGCCGATCGCTTCGGATGTCCCGATCACCAAGATCGAGATCATCACGAAACAGAATAAATTCGAGGCACTGAAGGAAGCGATGGACAAGATCGGGATCACCGGCATGACCGTCACGCAGGTGCTCGGTTACGGAGTCCAGGGAGGACGGACTGAGTACTACCGCGGTATCAAGATGGAGACGACGCTCCTGCCGAAGATCAAGGTCGAGATCGTTGTCAGCAAAGTTCCGGTCGACCTTGTGGTCGAGGAAGCCAAGAAAGTCCTATACACCGGAAATATCGGCGACGGAAAGATCTTTATCTACAATACATTGAACGTCATCAAAGTACGTACCGGAGAGGAAGGATTCGACGCATTACAGGACGTTGAGTAAATCATCCCGGTCCTGACTCGCAAGGCGCGACTGCATCCCCCATGCGGTCGCGCTTCATTTTGCGCGATGATTCGTACCGGATTGATTCCGGTAGGCGATTCCGAACGAATGGTTTTTGTCTCATCAAACCGCTTTTTCGAAAAGCGGAGCCCGCGGAATCCGCTGCGGTGTTCAGAATGGGTAACACATAGAAAAAAGGAGTCAAGGCTCGGAGCGCTTTCCGGGGAAAAAGGCGTGAACAATCAAAGTGTGTGTCTGAATAAAAACGTCGTCGTGACGTTGATAAGACGCAACAAATGGCATGATATAAAGAAATGACAATGTAAAGAAGCCGTATATTGCATATTATGACTCTCGGTGCTAGAATTAAATAAGAGAGGGAGGTGATCGATGTGCCGGAGAACATAACATCAGTAGCTATAATCGCGATGTTGGCAAAAAGGATCAAGAGATACCGCATCGACTATCCGTTGACGCAGAAAGAGTTGGCGGACAAATCCGGGGTGTCCCAACGAAGCATCTCCAGATTTGAAGGGGGAGAAGACATACAACTCAGCAACCTAATCAAGATATTGATCGCGTTGGATTTAGCGGAGCATATATCCCTGTTGGTCCCGGATAACACGAGAAGACCGTCATATTTTTTAAGCGAGGAGAAAGCAAAAATAAGAGTTCGCGCAAGAAAAAAGCCGGAGGGGACCGACGATCGGTTTCGATGGGGGGATGAAAAATGAACAGCACGGCGGAGGTGTTTCTCTGGGGGACCCGGATCGGGATCATTCATTTGGAAAAAGAGGTCGTATCCTATGAATATGACCGGGATTTTGTGAGAAGCGGCATCGAAGTTTCCCCGCTTTTCATGCCTCTTTCGGCTCGGATCTACCGTTTTCCCGATTTAGCGGGAACTGCGTTTCACGGAGCGCCGGGAATGCTCGCCGACTCTTTACCGGATCGATTCGGTAATGCGATTATTGATCAATGGCTTTCAAGCCAGGGAAGATCGCCGGATTCGTTCAGTGTTATCGAACGCCTTTGTTACACAGGGAAAAGAGGCATGGGGGCGCTCGAATATGTTCCCGCGATCGGCCCGCAGAACAATGAGGAAGAACAGGTCGATCTTTCGGAGATGGTACGATTTGCGTCGGATATTTTAAATGACAGAGAACACATGCATTTTTCGATGACGGACAGCGTCCCGGCAAAACAACTTCTGAAGCTCGGAACATCCGCGGGCGGCGCCCGGGCGAAGGCGATCATCGCATGGAACGAGGCGACAAACGATGTCCGATCCGGACAGATCCGTGCCGGCGACGGGTACGGATACTGGCTGATGAAGTTTGACGGTGTGAGCGGAAACGGGGACCACACGATTGAGGATGAGCCGGAATACACACGGATCGAATACGCATATTACCGGATGGCCGTTGAAGCCGGGATCCATATGAGTGAGTGTCGGATCTATCGGGAGAACGGGAGAAATCATTTCATGACCCGGCGATTCGATCGTATCGGCGACGCGAGCAGTAAAATACACATGCAGACCCTCGGAGCGTTGGCGCATATCGACTACAATGTACCGGGGCTATGTGGTTATGAGCAGGCGGCCATGTACGGAAAAAGGATCGGGTTACCCGCTACCGATATCGAACAGCTCTTCAGGAGAATGGTTTTTAATGTCTTGGCGGTAAATCTAGACGATCATGTCAAGAATATGTCTTTCCTGATGGACCGAGACGGAAAATGGAGACTGTCGCCGGCATACGATGTGACGTTTTCCTATGATGCTTCAAACCGATGGCTATCGGCGCATCAGATGACCGTCAACGGCAAAAGATCGTCCATCACCGAGGACGACTTGATGACGAGCGGGACACTTATGGATATTTCCTCCTCGAAGTGTAAAAAAATCATCGACGAAGTCACGGAAACGGTCGATCGATGGAGTGAGTTTGCGCAAGACGCAGACGTTCGTGAATCCAGCGCGGCGACGATCGGAGAAACCATGAAAAAAGTGAGGTCGTTGAGCTGACGGTATCGCGCGAAAAGCACGCCGGAACTCTTTATTACGGCCTGGAAGACCGCTATTTCCGGTGTAATAAAACCCCTTGTCATCCTCACCTCTGCTGTCGTAAGATAAGTTCATTCATATCAGCAGGGAAGTAGGGACCATGAGCACGATCCCACGGGCCAACTTTAATTTCGAGAAAATGCGTGAGGAGCTGACCCGGATGGGCGCCTGGCGAGTCCTGCCCGCAGACTTGTCTGCACTTCCAGGGGAGCAACGCGCCGGCCTTCCGCATGGGATATCGATCAGCGTCGCGGTCGACCTTTCGATCGTGAATCGCCTTGCTGTCGGTGTCTCCCCGGAATATGTCTCCGAATATGATCGATTGAATTTTCTTCTGGACCGACTGGCGAATACGGCGGCCGAAAATCTTCGAACCGCCGGATACCGGGCGACTGCACTGTCACGCGACAATATTATATACGACCGCATCGCACACGGAACGCTTCTTCCCCACAAGACCGTCGCAACGCGCGCCGGCCTGGGATGGATCGGGAAGAATGCGCTTCTGGTCACCCGCGAGCGAGGTTCCGCGATCCGATTGACGTCGGTGCTGACGGACGCGCCCTTACCGCTTTCGGAGCCGATCAACGAATCCCTTTGCGGCGACTGCGACGTCTGCCTCCGAAACTGCCCGGGCGAGGCGATTCTCGGTCCGAACTGGTCGATCGAAAAGCGCCGCGAAGACTTCTATAGTATCCTTGCCTGCCGAAAGGCCTGCCTTCAAAGGACCTGGAAAACCAGACCGGGAATGAGCGTGTGCGGCCTTTGCATTACCGTCTGTCCCTATACGCAAAAAGCGATAGAAGAAGCGGGCATTTCGTATCGCTTTCCGGTTCCGGAATTCGCCGGTCCGGAGGACAGCGACGAGATCCTTACACTCCAGAAGATCTGCTTTCAGGGGGAAGCCGATCGTGCCGATAATCCGAATATCGCGCCGATGGCCGAGACAAGAGAGGCCCTTCGGGCAGAGATGTCGAATGTGACGCACCCGCTTATCCTCTTAAAGCTCGTTGAAGACCGGCGCATTATCGGATCCGTCCGAGCCCGTGAATGGGACGGAACGGTAGAGGTCGGCCGACTGATCGTCCATCCGGAGTACCGGAAGCGGGGCTACGGAAAAAAATTGATGGAGGCGATCGAAGCCTGCTTCCACCATGTGCGATTCGAACTTTTTACCGGGGAGCACAACACCGACAATTTGCGCTTCTACCGGAACCTCGGCTACCGCTCCTATGATGTGTTCGAATCGGACGGCGTTCGACTCGTACGGCTCGAAAAGAGGCCCGGATCATCATGAACGAAATCACAAAGCCCGCCGTTCGTACGCTCGAAAAAAAGAAGCCCTGCCGTCTCCGACGGCGGATCATTTTTTCGATCGTCGCTCTCCTTCTGCTTTTTCTCATTCTCTTTGCGTTCGACAATCGACTGACGGTCCGCCGCTACACCGTCGTTACCGATAAGATCAACGGGGCGATCCGTATTGTGATGGTCAGCGATTTGCACTCCGCGACTTTCGGGGAGGGACAGGAGGAGTTAATCCGAGTAATAAAAAGGGAGAAGCCGGACGTCGTCGTTTTCGTCGGGGATATGTGCGATAACTGGGAGAACCGCGCACTTGCAGAGGATGTTTTTCGGGCGATCACTCCGATGTACCCGTGCTATTTTGTGACCGGGAACCATGAGTACTGGACCGGAAAAAGCGAGGAAATCGTGGCGCTTTTCGAGCAATATGATCTGACCGTTCTGAGCGGCACATCCGATATACTTGTGATAAACGGACAAACAATCAATATCTGTGGGATTACCGATGCCGCCGCGCCATATTATTCTGATATGAAACGGACGACCGCACAGCAACTTGAAGACATTTCCGATATCGGCGGAAACGACTTGTTTACGATTCTTCTGGCTCATCGACCGGAGTATTTTGAGGCGTATACGCGATACGATTTCGATCTCGTGCTGTCCGGCCACGCGCACGGCGGACAAATCCGGATCCCGGGACTGATCAACGGCGTGTACGCGCCCAATCAGGGATGGTTTCCGGAATACGCCGGAGGTCGGTGCGAGAGCGGGGAGATGGTTATGATCGTCGGCAGGGGCTTGGCGAATAACGGCGGGGCGATTCCGAGGATATTCAATCCGCCGGAACTTGTGGTGGTGGAGATCGAAGGAGTGGAATCGTAGACAAAGCCCAATAATTGCAAGAAAACATTATGCACGTTGCATAAGATTACATTCAAAACTGAAAAAGTACTGGAAATGCGCCCATATCCTGCAAGAAATGGTTTGACGCTCTCTTTTTCGACCCGTATAATTAACTCGGATCGTTATGGTTTATCAGCAAGGAGGCGCACATGGTCAAGGCAATAGTCGGCGCGAACTGGGGCGACGAAGGCAAAGGGAAGATCACCGATATGTATGCGGCGGACGCCGACATCGTCATTCGGTTCCAGGGCGGCGCGAACGCCGGGCACACCATCATCAACGACTACGGCAAATTTGCCCTCCACCAGCTTCCTTCGGGTGTTTTTCGATCTAATGTCGTCAATATCATCGGGAACGGAGTCGCGCTTCATGTCCCAAAGCTTCGCGAGGAGATCGGAACGCTTATCAGCGGCGGAGTTCCCGCGCCGAACCTCATGATTTCCGACCGCACCCAGGTCGTGATGCCGTATCATATTCTTTTTGATCAATACGAGGAGGAGCGAAGAGGAGGGAAGGCCTTCGGCTCGACCAAGTCGGGCATCGCTCCTTTTTATTCGGATAAATACGCGAAAACCGGCATCCAGGTCAATCTGCTTTTCGAGCCGGAAGCGCTTCGGGCGCACCTTCAGTCGGTCCTGCCGATCAAAAACGCGCTGATCATTCACCTTTATAATAAACCGCCGCTTGATCTCGAGGAGATCTACCGGGAGGCGCTCACGTACGGCGAGTGGATCAAACCCTATGTCGCGGACGTCGCGACTTTTCTTTCCGACGCGATCCGCGACGGAAAGAAGATCCTATTGGAGGGCCAGCTCGGTTCGATGAAGGATCCGGATCACGGGATCTATCCGATGGTGACATCGTCGTCGACGCTCGCCGGTTACGGCGCGGTCGGCGCGGGCATCCCCCCATACGAGATCCGGGAGATTGTCGCGGTGACCAAAGCCTATTCTTCCGCGGTCGGCGCCGGAGCGTTTACCAGTGAAATTTTTGGGGACGAAGCCGACGAGATGAGAAAAAGAGGCGGAGACGCCGGTGAATACGGGGCGACGACCGGACGGCCGCGCCGGATGGGCTGGTTTGACTGCGTCGCCTCTCGTTACGGATGTCGCATCCAGGGAGCGACCGAGGTCGCACTGACAGCGATCGACTGCCTGAGCTATCTTTCGGAGATCCCCGTCTGCGTCGCCTACGACATCGACGGGCAAATCACGCGCAACTTCCCGAACCCCTCCAAATTGGAGCGAGCAAAGCCAATCCTGCAAACCTTTCCCGGCTGGAAAACCGACATCCGCGGCGTCACTTCATACGAGGACTTGCCCGCGGAGGCCAAGGACTATATCCTTTTTATCGAAAAGGAACTCGGCGTTCCCATCACGATCGTTTCGACCGGCCCGAAGCGCGAGGAACTGATTTTTCGGGCGCCCGGCGCGAACTAGAGCTGCGGAATCGCACAATCTGGGGACTCGAGCCGGAAGGCGTTTTCGGGCGCGCGGCGTAAACTGAAA
>JAFGGR010000228.1 GCA_016930475.1 Clostridiales bacterium
AATCCGCGGCCATGCGCGCGCCTAAGTCGTGATACTCCTCCGGCGGGCACAGGATCACGGCGGTCCCGCGCTTTGGCGGGTTCAAGCGCTCGCGCTCCTTAAGGACATATGGATAACAACATTCGACGATCGTCCGGACAGTCGCGGTCCGGACGTGCTCTTTCCAGACGCATAACTGTTTCTCATTTAAGAAGCATTGCATATTATTCAGAACCGGCGTCAGGATATCTGTATATAACGTGACAGGGTCGATCTTTCCCGAGGACAAAAGCTCGAGCACGTATGTGACGGCTTCGGGCTTGCGCTCCTCCTGAAGCAGGCGATCAAAGGTTTCGTAATAAGAATTCATGGTCGCTCCTCCATTCTTTTCAAACATCATTCTTTTCTGTTTATTATATTTTAGTTTCCAATGTTACCACATTCATTTTTTTGAAAAGCAAGACTACTAATAAATGTCGGAGCGATTGTTTCTCTCCTCCAAATGTTCGATTTTCGTCCAATATTTGGGGGATCCGAATCACCGCTTTTCCATATACAGGGGTCTCGATTTGTGATCATTCATGATCATTCGCGATCCTTACGAACCGAAGAAGCCCCATTTGCCGATCGTTTTGCCGTCCTGCAAGGCTTGAGCACACTTGTACGCATCGATTCCGATCACAATATACCCGGGGATCACGGATATACCGCAGGTGATAATTCCCAGGATCACCTGCAGTCCGAGAAGAAGAAGTCCTTTGCCGACCTGTCCGTTGATCATTTGCCCGAGTCCGTTCAAAACAAAAACCGACAGCAGGGCTGCGACGATCGGCTGAAGCACCAGCTTGTCCGGTGTAACGCCGCTTGCGTCGTCGTAGGCGTAATGTCCATCATACGCGCCCGTTTGAGCGCTCCCGCTCGTGTCATACGTCGATCGGCCGCTGTACTCAGCCGAATGGTCGCTCCCGGTTCCGTCCGGTGCATCAACGGGACTCGGTATCCTTGCATCGGCAACAAACGTCGGCGTTACGCCCGGTTGGATCGCGTCGGCAAGCGACGAACCGCATCCCGGGCAGAACTTTTGCTTATCTTCCGCCGCATAACCACACATCCTGCAAATCTTGCTCATGACTCCTCCTTGATCAGCACCGCGGTATTTTGAAAGCCGTAGTTTCCTTCACCGTATTCTTCCAGGTATTCTTCCGATAAATAATCCTTCACTGTCTGAGCCTTGTCCCGGGCCCGAACGAAACCGACCTTCTCGTAGGCCGCGACCGCGCCTTTATTCTTCCCGGATTCCAAATAATAGAAATCCTCGAAATCCTCTTGGAATTCCTGCCAATCCGGAGCGGGGCTCCCGGGATAATCCGGCTCCCCCATATGCATTCGGGAGGTGTCGGAAAGGGACAGCCACTCGTACGTTTTCTTCTTTTCTTCCACGTTTGCGTGTCGGATGCGGATCATCGGGGTTCTCCTTAACTTCATCGAACAGATCGCGGATTATTTTCGCGAGGAAAAGTTTTTTTCATTATACCGCACACCGATAATTTGACAAAGACGGCAAAGGATATTTACTCAGAATTTCGCGACACACCTTTTGCTCATCGGATGACTCATTTATCGCGGCGCGAATCGTTTTATGGTAGAATAACCCTTAGCGTTTCCCGAAAAGGAGGATCATTCCATGCATTTGCACATTGACGGGTTAGTCAAGAACTACAAGGATAAAGCCGTACTCAAGGGTGCGACGTTCACCTTCGAGCAGGGAAAGATCTACGGCCTTCTGGGGCGCAACGGTGCCGGAAAAACTACGCTTTTTAACTGCATGGCCCGATATCTCGACTTTGACGGCGGTCGCATCGGCCTCGATGCCGATGATCGTGCCGATGATCCGACTGCTTTCTTTGAGGGTGGCGGCTCACACGAATACAATGAAAGTGATATCGGTTTTGTTTTCACCCAACCGCATTTACCGGAGTTTCTGACCGGCCGCGAATTCATCAAGTTTTTTATTGAGATCAACAGCGAACGAGTCGCAAATCTCCTGACCGTCGACGAGTATTTCCGTCTGGTCGCCTTCGACCCGGCCGACGGCGACCGATTGATCAAGGATTACTCCCACGGCATGATGAACAAGCTTCAGATGCTGATTTCTCTATATATCCTGAAACCGCCGGTCATCCTCCTCGACGAGCCGCTCACGTCCTTTGACGTCGTCGCGGCGCTGGAAGTCAAGAATATGATCAAGTCGATCAAGAAGGATCACATCATTATCTTTTCCACTCATATCCTCGAGCTCGCCCAAGACCTGTGCGACGAGATCGTCGTCCTGCACGAGGGCGTCTTGCGCCATATCCCCGCGGACAGTATACATTCTCCGCAATTCGAATCGGACATCATTCGGATCCTTTCGGAAAATAACTCGTCCGAAACGGATCCGACAGGATCGAAAAATGCCGCTCCTCTGCCGATCGTCGGTTCGTTAAAAGCGATTGCTCCCTTGGATCAATCGAAAGACGGATCCGCGACGGTTTCCGCGAATGAATCAGCGGACGGATCCGCGGAAAAAGAGTAAGCAAAAATGGGAAAACAAACAACGGCCGGCATCCGGACTTATATCACGATGATGATCACCTCTCGAAAAATCTCGACCGCGTCGACCATCAACCGACTGATCCTTTTTTGTCAGCGACTCCCGCTGATCGGACGCCTTGTGCCGGATTCATTCTATGGGATCAGTGAGGGGAAGACCGCATTCCTGATCCTCGGCAACCTGTTTCGCCTCAATAAGCGTTTGCTGATCAAGGCGATGTATATCGGTTTCATGGTCATTTGGGCGTATTGGATCCGGGATATGGCGGGCATGGGCTTTTCGGTTTTCCCGGTCGAATCGATCATGACACTGTTCTTCTTTATGAGTTTTATCGCGGCACCTCTGAGCTTATCCAAATCCATGAATTTGGATGTCGGCGTGGACCTCATGATCATCGATAAGCTCCGCGCAGATGCCGATGTGTACGTCCCGGCGCGGATCTTTGAACGGAAGATCATCGATTTTTTCGCGACGATGCCCTTTGCGCTTCTTCTGGCGATCGATAAAAGTTACTCCGTACCGGAAGCGCTGGCGATCCTTCCGCTGATGACCGCCGCTAAACTTGTCGGCGAGGCGCTGTTCCTGTCGTGTTTCTCATTCTTTCGGCGATTTTCGAAAAAGACCTACAAGACTGTTTCCTACTGTTTTCTCGGCATCGCCATCGCAGTGCTGATCCTTCCGTTTTTTGTGATCGTTTCCGGAAATCAATTCCCATTCAAACGGGTCGTTTTTCATCCCGTCTTCGTCGTCGGAACGCTCTTTTTAGCGGCCTTTTCCGTCGTATACATCCGCCGCTACCGACTCTATCGCACCCTCGCCTGGGGGACCGTAGTCAATTTCAATCTTGCCATGGAAAAGGTGAAGCCGAGGCAAAAAAACCAGCAATTCGGCGACTCCGCCAAATGGAGCAAGGATCTCAAGGACGAAGATATCCGCACGACCCGTTTTTCGAATCTGACCGGTTACGCGTTCTTCAACAGAGTGTTCTTTTCCCGTCACCGCAAATTTTTCGGAAAGAAGATCCTGATCCGGGTCTGCCTGCTCGCCGGGATCATCATCGGTTTGGTTATAGCTTTGTTGCTTATCAAGAAAGATTTGGGTGAGGAGTTCCCGATCCGGTTCCTTCCGGTCTGCTTCTTCATCGGTTACATGGTGTCGCTCGGGCGCTCCGCGACCGCGGCGATGTTTGCCAATTGTGACGTGGCGATGCTGAGTTATCCGTTCTACCGATCCCCGTCCGTCGTCATCCGGAATTTCTAC
This sequence comes from Clostridiales bacterium, assembly GCA_016930475.1. Taxonomy (GTDB): domain Bacteria; phylum Bacillota; class Clostridia; order Saccharofermentanales; family Saccharofermentanaceae; genus JAAYCT01. Next base: position 3,833 of record JAFGGR010000228.1, read on the forward strand.
CTGAGGCTCAAGACGATCCTTCTTTATAACGCGCCATCCTTTGCTCTTTTGTTGATCTTCGCGGTCATTTTTGATCTGCTGGCACCCTTGATCCAAAGCATACTGGGCGCGCGGGTGCAGTGGACTTTGATCCCCCTCTATGTCGTCACTCTCGTGATGATGTGGATCTTCTTCTCATTTCATGACCTTTTCATCTACTACATCATCCAACCGTATACCGCGGACATGAGCACCAAGAGTAAACTCTTCTCATTCATTCAGATGGGGGTCTATTATATTTCGTACATGAACATGCAGCTGACCCATGTGAATATCAACATATATATGCTGATCGTCATCGCCGCCACCCTGGTCTACTTCGTCGTCGGTCTTCTGGCCATCAATAAGTTTTGTCCCAAGACCTTCCGTCTCAAGTAATCCATCTCAAGAAATCCATAGTTTTATGTTTATTCACGATTAGTGCCATCATTTGATGTCTCTTATATGGTACAAATGATTTATACCGTTTTAAGGAGGTAGAGCCATATGATCGAACAGGTATTTTCTCTTTCCCGCGAAGACGAAAAAGCGATCGAGAAGGTGGTTTTCGACGAGAACGTTCACTATATTCACATGGTGTTTCCGAAGAATGAGGGATTGCCGGAGCACTTTTCCAACTCGAATGTATACATGACGGTGATCCGCGGTCAATTGTCCATCGGACTCGATGACCAGGAGATCCATGTCTATGATGCCGGAGCATTGCTAAAGATCCCGGTGAACACGAAGATGAACGTCAGAAATCTTCATGACGGGACGCTGGAGTTGATCGTCGTCAAGGCGCCGGCTCCGGTTTGATCCACGCAAAGACCGAATAAAACAAATGAAAACGGAGGCTGATAATGAGCATGTTTTGTTTCCAGTGCCAAGAGACCGCAGGTAATAGGGGCTGCACGATCCGCGGCGTCTGCGGAAAGACCGAGGACGTTGCCAAGCTCCAGGATCTTTTAATTTACACACTGAAGGGGATCTCGGTCGTTGTTCGCAAGAGCCGGATCAATATCTCCTCGATTCCACAGATGAACCATGAGATCCTGACGAGCCTTTTTATGACCATCACCAACGCGAATTTTGACGCCGCCGCAATCGAGGCTCAGATCAGAATGATGCTCGCACTTCGAGATGAACTGCGTGAGAGCACCGGGGTCGAGGATATTGATCCCGCAGGAATGTTAACGGTGACTTCTCTTTCCGACATGCTTACCAAAGCCGATTCCGTCGGAGTGCTGTCCACTGCCCACGAGGACATCCGGTCGCTGCGCGAGATGATCATCTATGGTCTTAAGGGCATGGCGGCTTATGCGGAACACGCCGCCAATATCGGAAAAGAGAATGCGGAAATAAACGCCTTTATTTATGAAGCTCTGGCCGCAACCTTGGATGACACCCTGTCCGCCGACGATCTGGTTGCCCTGACTCTTCGGACCGGTGAGCACGGGGTCAAGGCGATGGCGCTTCTGGACGAAGCAAACACCTCCCGTTATGGAAATCCCGAGATCACGAAGGTCAATATCGGCGTGCGCGGTAATCCGGCAATACTGGTTTCCGGGCACGATCTGACCGACCTGGAACAGCTTTTGGAGCAAACGAAGGGCTCAGGCGTCGATGTATATACGCACGGCGAGATGCTTCCTGCGCATTACTATCCGGCTTTTCGAAAATACGACAACTTTGTCGGTAATTACGGCAACTCCTGGTGGAAGCAGGTCGGCGAATTCGAGAGTTTCCGCGGCCCGATCCTTTTTACCACCAATTGCATCGTGCCGCCCAAGAGTGAAGAGGTCCGTGACCGGATCTTTACGACGGGTGCGGGCGGGTTCCCGGGTTGCGCGCACATCACTCCGGACGCGAGTGGTCGCAAGGACTTTTCTACAGTGATCGAGATGGCACAGAGGCTCCAGCCGCCGGAACAAATC
>JAFGGR010000229.1 GCA_016930475.1 Clostridiales bacterium
GGCTAGTTCGTTCAACGCAATCGGGTTTTTCGGATCGATATCAAGAGATCTTTTGAGCCATTTTACCGCATCAGTGGTATTCTCCTCCCGGATCTCCAGCATTCCGAGAAGAACAAACGCCGCCGATGAAAAAGGATCCAGAGACAAGCATTTCTTACAGTATCTTCTGCATTCATCGACATATCCCGACATGAAGTGCACATCGGCAAGTTCCCGAAAAAGATCCGCATTACCGGGTTCTATACGGGCGGCTCGAACCAGACAGTTCATCGCATCGTAACTTTCGCCGATCATAACGAGCGCTTTGCTCTTGCCTCGCAGGGCATCCACGCTGTTCGTGTCCAAATCAAGCGCGCGGTTAAATGCCGACACGGCTTCTTCATATTGTTGATCGTTCAGGTAGGAGAAAGCGAGTGCGACATGTCCCAAGGGAGAATCTTCCTCGCAGGATGTGGCAATTAAGGCGGACTTTTGGGCATCCTTGTACTTCTCTTGCAAATAATACAGATTAGACTGAAAACAGTGTGTCTCAAAATCAGTCGGATCCTGCTCCAATATCAAATCGCAGACGGTGTGCGCCTCGTCCAGTTTACCCGCACGCCTCAAATATCTCGCCTTCCACTTGATGAAATCCTTATTCTCGGGATGCCTTCCGATCAGGAGAGTCAACCATTCGTATCCGGTCATATAGTCCTCGTCGGTGTCAAAATAAGACAATGCGATCAATTCATATGTGAAAGGATTTCCCGAGATCGCGCCGGAAAGGCACCGATTCTCCCACTCCTCGGCCAGAACGATGATCTTGCCGTATAGTTTTCTGTCCAGAAGCTTATAGAATCGAACACGGTACTCGATCCTTTTCAGGTAACCCGGTGCGATACCTCTCTTCTTGCAAATTTGCAAATCGCGCGGGATCGAAACCTTCGATTGGATCGGATCCGGGCTCATTTGCAGGAAAGCATACAGACGGAAAACGCGACACCATTTACGCGCAAGAACAACATCAAGTCGTCGATACGGATCCTTTGGAAGCCTTCCGGACTCGATCCTGCGAATCGTCTCGTTGATCTTCTCGATCAAAGCCCCCTCCAATTCCGGGTATCGGTCACTGTCACGCAAGAAAACAAACTCCTCAAGTCTAAAAAGGAGTCGAAGTGTCAACGGCAGATGTTCCTCATCGTCCGAAAGTCTTGTTGACTCGTTGAATTCGATCTGAAAGGCACGAAATAATTCCTCGTCTTCGATCGACTGCCCCGAACTTTTGATGTTCGTCCAATACCGATCATCCGCAACGATTTCTCCGGCACGACGCGCGACCATATACAACCCGTAATACGGGGTGGCTTTCAATGCTACGGGAAATTCGATGGTCTGCACATTATCGAAAACGATCGAGTCGTAATCGTATTCTGCCGCAAGTATCTCGTAGATGTCGTTGATCACTGATTACCTCTTCAGCTAATTTTTCATGCTGTGGATCGGAGCGGGAATCCTTCCGCCCCGGTCAATAAATACTTTACAGGATGACGTGTTTACGTGCATGATCGGAGCTTTTCCGAGGAGGCCTCCGTATTCCACCGAATCTCCGACGGTTTTCCCGGGGACCGGTATAACGCGAACGGCAGTTGTTTTATTATTGAAAGTTCCGATCGCCATCTCGTCCGCGATCATGCCGGACAAAATCTCAGGAGGAGTATCTCCCGGAACGGCGATCATGTCAAGACCGACCGAGCAAACACAAGTCATCGCCTCCAGCTTTTCGATCGAAATTTTACCCCTGCTCGCGACGTCGATCATTCCCTCATCCTCGGACACCGGAATAAACGCTCCGGACAAACCTCCGACAAAAGACGACGCCATCGTTCCACCCTTTTTTACCGCGTCATTTAACATCGCCAGCGCTGCGGTCGTGCCCCAGGCTCCGCAATCCTCAAGTCCGATTTCTTCGAGTATCCGAGCGACCGAATCTCCGACAGAAGGGGTCGGTGCTAAGGAAAGGTCGATGATCCCAAACGGAACGCCCAACCTCTGAGACGCGACTTGGGCAACCAACTCTCCTACTCTCGTTATTTTAAACGCCGAGCGTTTGATAGTCTCCGCGACAATGCCAAGATCCATTCCTCTGACGGACTCGAGCGATGCCTTGATCACACCGGGCCCGGAAATGCCGACATTGATAATGCACTCTGCCTCTCCGACGCCGTGAAACGCTCCCGCCATAAACGGATTGTCTTCAGGCGCATTCGCGAAAACCACAAGCTTTGCGCATCCGATTGCATTTTTATCCGCGGTCATTCTCGCCGTGTCGCAAATAATGTTACCCATTTGTCGTACGGCATCCATGTTGATACCCGTCCTCGATGACGCCAGATTAACGCTGGAGCATACCAGATCCGTCATCGCCAGGCTCTCCGGTATTGAGTCGATCAGTATGCGGTCTCCGTTCGTATACCCTTTGTGGACCAAGGCGGAAAATCCGCCGATAAAATCCACGCCGCATTCGCGGGCGGCCCGGTCCATCGTTTGCGCATAACATGAGTAGTTCGTTTCTCCCGAAGCGGCCGCGATAATGGCAATCGGCGTGACGGATATTCGCTTGTTGATGATAGGAATTCTATATTCCCGGCTGATGTCGTCACAGACGCGGACCAGATTTTTCGCGTAACGAGTGATCTTATCGTAAATTTTCGAGCAGGCATTCGAAGCACTCGGGGAAATACAATCTAACAGACTGATTCCCATCGTTACCGTGCGGACATCCAAGTGCTGCTCCTGAAACATCTTGATCGTTTCGAGAACTTCAAAATTCGTAATCACAATTAATCCCCCGAATACTAGATCCTGTGCATTGCGTTGAATAAATCGGTCTGCCAAATGCTGATGGACAAATGAATTTCCTCGCCGAGTGCGTTAAGCTCTTCCGACAAGTCTTTGATGTCAATATCGCCGGCAGTCAGATCGACCATCATGATCATTGTAAATATATCCTCGAGTATGGACTGGGTAATATTCTTGATGTTGACATTATGCCGATACAACAAGTCGCTGATTCTGGCGATAATACCGACGGCATCACTGCCGACCACCGTCATGACCGCTGTTTTCTGTTCTCCCGTCTCCATATGAAACCTCCCTCCGAAGTTGCCCGGTTCAGTTTTCTATGATATAGATCTTTCCCATTTCCGCAATCTCGAAAGGCCACGGGCCGAGAGCGGACGCTTCGGATATCGTATCCGATACACTATGATACGGAATCAAATGCGAAAGTACAACCCGTTTCATGTGGAAATCTGTATACAGATAGAAACAATTATCCGGCGTCATGTGTTTTCGATCCGGATCATCATCATTCGATAGGCCTCCGCAATCCAAGATCGACAGATCCGATTCGCGCAGAAACTCGAAAAGCAACGGCTCGAAAGCGCTGTCTGAGGAATACGAATAAACCGCACCGTTATGTTCGACTCTGATCCCATAGCATTCAGCGGAATGAGATGTCGGATGAAAGGTGATCAGTGCTTCTGCCAAACAAATACTGACGGATGAGTCGATCACCGAAACCGGCAGAAACGGATCATTTTCAAGTCCTTCATACGCCTCCGTCGGCGTCTTCGGAGCATAGACCGGGATGGGGAGGATCGTTTGCCCGCGCTTACTTTTCATGTTCAGTGCGTACCGAAGCACCGGCAGGTCACTGGTATGATCGTGGTGAAGATGCGTTAAAATGATCATATCCAGACACTCAACGGAGAGATATTTTTGCAGTTCCGCTAAAACCCCGCTTCCGCAATCGATCAAAATATTCTTTTTCCCGATCGTCAATAAATATCCGGAGGTCGGGACTCCCGCTCCGGGATAGCCACCGGAATAACCAAGGATTCGCAAATTCATTGATAACCTCCATCATTCTCTATTGCTTCCGAATCACTCCCGTAGATTTCCCGATCCCGCATTCGGGTTATACTGCGTGCCGCAATATACGCCGAGGACCAAGCCCACTGAAGATTATAACCGCCGCAATCCCCGTCTATATCGAGGACTTCTCCGCAAGCGTAAAGGTCATCACAAATCAGGGAGCGCATCGTTTCGGCTTCAAACTCATCCGTGCGTACGCCTCCGATAGTGATCTGGGCGTTCGTCAGCGGCATGACGCCCGTCACGCGAAAAGAACACCTCTTAATACTTGACGCGAGCCGGGCGATCTCGTTGTCGGAAAGCGTCGATATCATCATACTCATCGGTTTTTCGGTCGCACTCTTAAGAAGACGTATGGCAAGCCGATTGTGAAAAATGCCGACGAGCATCTGTTCGAGCTTCCTTTGGGGAAATGCGTCTCTTCTATCCCGGAGCATTTTGCAAACCTCGGATTCCGTCTTTTCACTCATGAAATCGATACGGATTTCCGGGGTCCCGGCCGTCTTCTCTCTCGAAAAGCCGGACATCGCCCGTGATACAAGACCGGAAAGTTGCAGTATAGGAGGGCCGGATAAGCCGAAGTCAGTAAATAGGATCTCACCGGACTCGGAACGGACGATTGCTCCGTCTATAAGAAGCGACGCTGTCGCGGTGATCTTAATCCCGGATACGGACTTAACAAAATCGGTATCGGTTTTTATTTGAACGATGCCAGGGAGCGGCGCGACCATTGTGTGGCCGAGCGAATCAAGAAGGCGATAACCGCTGCCGTCGGATCCGGTAAAGGGAGATGCCGCACCTCCGCAAGCGACAACGACATATCGCGCAGTAATCGTCCTCCCTTCCGAATCATGGAGAATAAAACCCGGGTTAACTTGCTTGATCGATTCAATTTCCACGGACAACATGATTTCGGTACCGCTTTCTTCCAGCTTAAAACGCATACAATCCAATACGGAAGACGCGTGAAGGGACTCGGGAAAAGCCTTTCCGGATTCGTCGTAAAATGTTTGGAGGCCGATTTTTTCGAAAAACTTCAGCGTTTCGTCCGATCCGAACTCAGAAAGCGCATACCGTGCATAATCGGCATGATCCCCATGATATCGGTCAGCGGAAACCGTACGATTCGTCAGGTTGCATCGCCCGTTTCCGGTAAGGAGGAGTTTTTTACCGAGGCGCGGATTCTTTTCGATCAATACGATCGAAGGACACGGTACGGAGCGTATTTTCGAAAACTCAAAAAGAAAGAGGGCACAAGCCATGCCCGATGCTCCGCCTCCGATGATCGCGACATCATATTCCGGAGATTTTGCGTAATTACCGACTATCATATCATTTCATCGGAAATAAGAAGCCGGATCCCGCGTCCGAATTTACTCAAGCTCTCCGGTTCGCAAGGGCACTTGGCCCGAACGATCTCTCCCAGCGCCAGCAGATCACGAACATCACCGTTGATCAGTTCGATTTCCATTTCGCAAATGTCCTCGTGTCGATCTCCCGCAATCACTTCTCCGACATCGAACGAGACTTCTGAAATGCTGTCGCCGAATCCTGAAAGATATGAGGTTCGGGTAAACTTCGTTTGCAGGATACAATTCAATTCGGATCCCAAAGCGGGTATAAGTACATCCTGAAGAATTGAATACGGGTCGTCATCCACCTTTGCTTGCTCCAAAAATGCTTCAATGTTGAATCGCTCCTCGGATGTCTTGTGATTCCATTCGTATCGCTGGTGAAGTCCTTCATTGGCACCGGTTGAGACTTTGACCGTTTGGATGAAATCATCACCCGACACCTCGCGGACTCGAACAACAGCACCGGCCCGTCGAAAAGCCATGTCCGGTGTATCGAAATATGAACTGACCAACTCCTGACGCGTCGGTGCATCGGGCAATAGAAATTTCTTGAACCATTTTTTGTGAGGGATCGACATGAGATCTTCACGTGTCTCGAAGGTCAGTTTCAGTTCCGTTTCCAATTTTTTACCAGCCTTTCACCTGTTAAAACCGAATTTCGCGAACACCGGAGGATGTAACAACGATGACCCGATCGTTCGATGATAACAACACTCGGATGATATCCTCATCGACGATGCGCTCCTTTTCGATCGTGCATGTGTTGGTATCGACCAGCAATAATCGATCATCCACAGCGATCAAAATGTGTGTTTCAAAAGCAGATTGAGCCTTGAGCTGGTTGCCCAGTACGATCGGTGCGGATACGTTCGCAGAAGAGTCGACGCACACGAAAAGAATCTGCTGACCGATTCCTTCGGAATAGAAAACCCCTGCTTTGCCGTCGATCCGCGCAACGGAAATAAGATTGGGGAATGAATATGAAACCTCGCTCAAAATGCCCTCAGACAGAGAGAAAACCTTAGAAATTCCGGACCAAAACAAATGATCGTCGTTTGTGTACGTGATCATCGGCAGAATGATCGATTCCTCCGAGGATACAAAGGCATAATCATACGGTTTTTCTGATGAGGAAGGGTCGGGAATGCGGATCTGTTTAAGATTTGGCTTCATGTGAGATCCATCCGTGTCAACCAGAGCGATGCTGATTGAGACGCTTTTCGGCGAAAAGCAAGCCGATATCGGGTAACCGGATTCAACGGATCTCCATTGCGCGATCGTCTCGCCAATCGCGTTCATTACCAAAACCGAGCCGTTCGCATTCTCATCTTCGACGATCAACGCACAATATCCTTCCGAGGATACGTCGGAAAAACCGATCTTGCCCGGAACGGATCCCGAATATACCATACCGTCTGTCGTAAAACAAGCGTATGCAAATCCGCCCCGATCCGCTACTAACGCATAGCTTTCTCCGATGACGCATTGAGGATCTTCCATCTTCAAATCATAACTATAGATCTCGGTAGCGGAAACGGACATGTATACGACCCGCGACGCGGTGACTTTTAGCAGTCCTTCTTTAAAAGGAAATATTCGCTGGGCTTCCGAGTAATCGCAATCAAATCCGGAAACCGCATTGATACCGAGCGGAAAATCCGATCCCTTTGCCGCTTCGACATGATTTCGGATCAATACGACCAATACCGCAGTGGCCAACACTAAAAGTAAACTGAAAAAGACGAGCCACGGCAGCAGCCGGCTTTTCTTGTTTTGAATATTGTTATGGTCGTTTCTTCGTTGTTGAGACATGAACACACCTTTCTGTGTCAAGACACAGGAACATCATACTTTCCGTTGATTTGACCGTCAAGCGCCTGATTGAGAAGCTCATACGCATACCACACGCCGGGCTGCGCAATATTATCGGAATAGATCTCATCGGAAGAGACCAGAAACCCCGTATAATGACCGTTAAGGAACAATGCATACAGGTCGTCATGCGCGGGCGATAATTCGATCGATGTAATTTGATTGTCTTTTTTTACGATTTGGATCGATACAGTGGCGTCATCCGCGGACATAATTTCTTCCGATACTTCAGCAAAACGGATTTCCATAACAGAAGCAAAAAGCAACATGAAATAAGCGTTGCCATTACTGTCCGTAACCTTTGCCGAGCGACGGTTCACAAGGACGGATGCCTCCCGATCCCGGATCATCATCCCCTCTTGAATATCGATCTCCGCCAGAAACTCCCCATCCGGAAAGACCGCCTTTATGGATTTGACTTCCTCGATCATAGCCTGTACGGGAAATGGGAAATAATATTCGATAAGCGAAACGTCAAGACCGCTGATCCGGTCCGAAGAGATTCGAAATACACCCGGGATTCTGTCCGTATACCCGTAAAACTTGCCGGACATTTCCCTCGAAAAAAAGGCAGAGGTGGTTCTCCCGTCCGATTCTATGACGGTGAATGTATATTCGGGAGAGTCAAGGCCGTATTCCTCAAGCTGAATGATGGAATCCGTAACATATTCGTCGATTTCCAGGGCCAGTAAGGACGCTGCCAAATGATCGAAAATCACTCCGCTCTGAAAATCGATCGGCTCTGTCAAGCGCCATCGCGAACTGTTGCCGAGTGAATCAACGAGAGCTTCGGGACGAGCCATAACATCCAGATCATCGGAATTTCTGGAGAAGCGAAAAGTCGCAATGTTCCGGGAGGAATAATCCAGAACGCGTCGATCGAAATAATCCATAGCGGAGGAGCTGAAAACATCTGCTTTTTCGACGGGCACGATATAAATGAGTCCTTCGGATCCCATACGCAGGTAAGCGGATTTACCATCAACGGTTTTCGAACCGATCTGCAAGTGAACGTTCCCCCCTGAAGCCAGTCCGTAAGTCACCTCCGCGGTGGGGTCTGCGAGCCCGAATTCGGACAATCCGGCGTCATTCGCTTCAATCGTTTTGAAAGACGCAATATAGGACGCTTCGAGGATAAAATTCTCCAGCAGTTCTTGCGAAAAGCAATCCTCCGAGTATTGATCGGCCAAACCTTCGAAGGACCAGCGTTTCTCAGCGGTCGCGTTTGTCTCCCGGCTGATCCGATAGTTCGTGTTGTCACTTCTTTCAACCGATACAAACAATACATCGTCAACGGAAAGCGAAAGGACATCGATGAATTGCGATGTTTCTGTCGGATCCGACTCCGATTTATTTGCGGTGGAAAAATAATAAGCCGCGATCAAACCGATAATCAATAATGTAAGAATGATGATCGGGATCCTGAGATCGCCGATCGTTTTAACGCCGTTTTTCATAGGCTATTGATGCCTTCTTCGATAGTAAACAATAATACCGGCGGAGACAAAAAGGAAAGGAATGATCGCAATCAAGATAACCGACCACAGCGTCTGTTGCGCAACGGGCGGTAGACTTGTAAACGCGTAACTCGGTATCGCCTTCGGAGGAATCGGAGTATCAATTTCCCGACCGGTCAAACTGAGGATCAAATTACTGAAAAAACGGATATTCTCTTCCGCTGCGGACATGCCGTTCAGGTACTCGTCACCGGACAGATATCCGGTCCCCAGAACGATCATGTCCCCGGAATAACCGGGATCCGAGGATGTAGAGCGAACCGCGTAATTGTAAATTCCCTGGCTTGTCTGTTTCTCGTCGATGACGCCATACGGATTGATCGTGGCAAGTGCCGAGGAAGTGATGATCGGACGAATCGACAATGATCCGTTCGCAATATCATTGATCCGAACATGACGCGAGCGCCCGACAACGGCATAATAAATGCCGAACAGGTCCGCATATTCGGTTGACACAATACCTCTGGCATTCTTGTTATCATCCGGACTGAAAAGATACTCCGGAGAATACTCCAGGATCAAGTCCGTTGTCAGAGAGAGCCCCATCGTTCCGACGAGTTCATTGAGACGATCCATCGGCTCATTCACCGAAACAAAATCACAGGCGACGATCATTTTTCCGCCTGTTTTCAGGTAGTTGCCGAGTATTGCCGCTTCATCTTCCGATATATCCTGTCGTGGCAAATTCAACACGATCAAATCGCAATCTTCCGGGATCTCCGGAGTCTCGGCCAAATACAAATCAAGGCAATCATAGCCTTCGTATTTGAGGATGGACGCGACATAACTGTTTCCGAATTCCTGATGCCCTTTCATGAAGTAAACTTTCTGAAGGTCTCCGGATGTTAAATACGATATTTCGCCCGTAAAAACCATCTCGATCCTGTTGCCGACGACAACCCGCCGGTTGTTTGCCGTGTATTCGAAAGCATCATACGCCAAACAATTATACGGATCAATGACAGAGATTCTTTCTCCGGCTTTGATCACAAATGTATCTTTCGAAAAGGCCGTCAAGCCAGTGGGGTCTAACCCGGCGATCAAAGAAGGAGATGTGTCGGGATCAACGTATTGGACGGTCAGTTTCCCTTCGGATGCGTCCTCATATTTTTCAAGCATCGGTATGAAAAGCTGATAGATGGAATTCTGAACATTGTCCGGCTTTTCGAACAAGCCGTAGATCCGGACATCTACGGGAAGTTCCGATAAAACTTTCTCTGTTTCCGGTGAAATCGAAGTAACTTGGGTAGCGGTCCAATCCAGCTGGAAATCACTCGCAAGCATTCCGACGAGCAAATTAACGACGATAACGATCCCCAACAGGACCAGAACCGACCCGATCGCGTAGCGCTTCAGGGAACCGGACCGACTGTCTCGTATAATCCTTTTGTTTCTTTTTAAATCGAGATAATTGATGATTCTTCCGCGAATACTCATTCCGGAACCTCCTCAGTGCATATCGTCATGCCTTTTGACTCCAGCGGCGCTTTTCGATCAAACGGTACGTGATAAATACCAGAAAAACATCTGCCATCACGCAAAAGACGATCGGCGGAAGTGTAATGATGCCAATAAACAGCTCATCAAGATGAGCGTACGGATCCAGCCAGTTGATCGCCTTTTCGACGGCGACTCCGGCGTTTGCTATTCTCTCCGCCCCGATCCCGAAAACATTCAGCGCACTCAGCAGACTGACCGTCAGCGATCGAAATTGCGCGGAGAAAACATAGATGAACTGGGAAAGAAGCAGTGCCGTGAAGCTGAGCATCGCCGCAATCATTTGATTCTCGGTCACCGCGGAAGCAAGTGTCCCGATGGCGATAAAGAGCGAGCCCAACAAAAGAAGCGCCAGAAACGACCCGATCGTTACCGCATCCACCCGTCCTCCAAAAGAATTCACGATAAGGATATGTATGCCGAACACTGCGTTCATCGTGAGGAACAGAGAAAGAGCGGCCAAGTATTTGGCAACCACGATTCCGGCTAAATCGGAAGGGGACGTATACATCAGAACATCCGTTCCCGTTCTCTTCTCTTCCGAAAACAACCGCATCGTGATGATCGGAACGATCATAAAAAGTATTCCGGACAGAAAAGCCGCTTCACTGGATAAATCGATTCCGCCGGAAGGGATCCAAGAAGAAAAATAGAACCCGCTGATGATCGCGTACAATGAAAGTGCGATCCAACCGATCGGAGATCGAAAATAGGAAAAGAATTCTCTTTTATAATACGCAAGCATGATCAGCCGCCTTTCTGCTCCGCACCGGCGGTAACGCTGAGATATATGTCCTCAAGGGTCAACTCGTTCATTCGCATTTCAAGGATCGGCCAGTCGTTACCGGCCATCGCTTCAAATATATCTCTTCGAATATCCACCCCGGGATCCGCAAAAATATCGAACTGAAGAATACCGTTTTCCTCGCGAAGCTTTGATATTCGACTGATACCGTCGATGCCGCGCAATACATCGACGATCAACTCGGATACCGATCCGATCGTCAGCGAAAGACGACTCGAACCGGACATTTTCTTTGACAAAGCAAGCGGAGTATCGATCGCGACCGGTTTACCGTCGTATATGATGACCACCCGGTCACAGACGGATTGGATCTCCGCCAAAACATGCGAACTTAGAATTATGGTGTGATCCTTCTTAAGAGTACGTATCAGATTGCGAATTTCGATGATTTGCTTCGGATCAAGTCCTATGGTCGGTTCGTCGAGGATCAGAATCTCCGGTTTACCGATCAAGGCTTGCGCTAATCCGACGCGTTGCTTATATCCTTTGGATAAATTGCGAATGACGCGGTTTGCCACATCGTAAATTTTCACTTGGGATAGAACTTCCGCAATCTGCTTTGGGTGATTCGTCCGGGGAACTCCTTTGAGCTCGCATATAAACTTCAAATATTCCCGCACTGTCATGTCGGGATACAAAGGCGGGTTTTCGGGGAGATATCCGATGAGGCGCTTTGCCTGTTTCGGTTCTTCCAAAATGTCGTGACCGTTGATCGATACACTGCCGGAGGTCGATGCCAGAAAACCGGTTAGAATATTCATCAACGTGGACTTTCCGGCCCCGTTCGGCCCCAGCAGTCCCAGAAGTTCTTTTTCCCTCACTTCGAAGGAAACATTGCGCAGTGCGAGTTTGTCTCCGTAATACTTTGTGAGGTTTTTAATTTCGATCATGCACTTCCTCCGATATGTTCTTCGGAACTCAGCCTGCAACAGAAGGCGAGTTTTCCCGTCCGGGATAC
>JAFGGR010000230.1 GCA_016930475.1 Clostridiales bacterium
ACTCGTCCGTCTTTGACATCGAGGCAAGGAATAATTCTTTTTGCAAGCATTCGGCTAACCTCACTTTTCCTTCATAAATTGCTTTTCCTACGATCACACCCGAACATCCGCTCGTGCGAATCTCGTCGATATCTCTTTCGGACCCGATCCCGCCGGACGCGATAACACTTAACCGCGTGGCAGAAACCAGTTCCGAAGTTTGCTTCGTCGCCGGGCCGGTCATCATACCGTCTCTGGATATATCGGTAAAAATAACCGTCTTGGCACCTAAGTCCCGCATGGTCTTCGCAAAATCGATCGCCATAAGACCGGACCCGGAAGTCCAACCGTCCGCCGAGACCTCTCCGTCCCGTGCGTCGATCCCGATCGCTACGTTGTCGGGAAAACGCTTCAGCGCTTCTTCCGTAAACTCGCGGTCGCGGATCGCGGAGGTGCCGAGCACACAACGGGTGACATCACAGACGCTCAGAAGCCGATAAAGTGTATGCATATTCCGGATGCCCCCGCCGGTCTGGACCGCAAGTCCGGTCTCTTCGGCGATGCGGCGAATGATTTCCTGGTTTGTAGGTCTTCCGGTGCGGGCCGCGTCCAGATCCACGATGTGGACCCACGTCGCACCCTTTTCGCGAAAATCGCGAGCGACGGATATCGGATCCTCCGAGTAGACCGTCACATCGTCATATTTCCCCTGTCGGAGACGTACGCATTTCCCGTCCAAAAGGTCGATTGCCGGGTAGATGATCATCGCGTCCTCCTCGCCCAACGATTGAGTATCGAAAGTCCCACCTCACCGCTTTTTTCGGGGTGAAACTGCATGGCCAACACATTATCCCGCGACACCGCGCACGCGTATTCTAGACCATAAGTCGCCGTCGCCGCAACATCTCCGTCGCGCTCCGGATCGCAGTAGTACGAGTGTACGAAGTACACATAGTCCCCTTTTCGAAAAACCGGATCGGGGGCACGCTCAAAACAGTTCCACCCGATCTGCGGGACCTTAAGCCCCGCTTCCGCCGGGAAACGCCGGACGACGCCGGGCAGTATACCCAAGCCGGATGTTCCCTCCCCGCTCTCCTCCGACTTTTCGAAAAGCAACTGCATCCCGAGACAGACACCCAGAAACGGTGCGCCGGAGGCGATATATTCCTTGATCGCAAGATCCAGGCCGTTCCTGCGGAGCGCGTCCATCGCCGCTCCGAAGGCTCCGACACCCGGAAGGATCACCCCTGAAGCGGCGTGGATGCCCTTCGGGTCGTCGACGATCCGACAGGAGTACCCAATATACTCGAGCGCCTTTATGACGGAGCCGATGTTTCCGAATCCGTAATCGATCACATCGATCATCCGATTTCCTTCCCGGTCAGGATCCGGTACGCATCGCGGTACTTCGCGGACGTCGCCGCAATGATCTCGGGGGGAAGTGCCGGAGGCGGATAGGACTTATCCCAGTCCAGTGTTTCAAGATACTCTCTCAGATACTGCTTGTCAAAACTTTTCTGCGCACGTCCCGGCTCATAGTCATTTGCGTCCCAGAAACGCGATGAGTCCGGCGTGAACATCTCGTCGGCGACGACCAGACGGCCGTCGATTTTCCCGAACTCCAGTTTCGTATCCGCAAGGATGAGTCCTCTGTCCATGGCGTAGGCGGCAGCCTTCGAGTACAAAGCGAGCGTCGCCTCCGCGATCGCGCGGGCATCCTCCTTGCCGATGAGATCTTCCGTTTCCTCGATCGTAATGTTGATGTCGTGTCCCGACTCCGCCTTGGTCGACGGCGAGAAAACCGGCTCGGGCAGGCGATCCGCCTGCTTCAGTTCCCGTGGCATTCGGACACCGTTGATCGTACCTTTCGCGTTATATTCTTTGAGCGCGGAGCCCTCAAGATAGCCCCGGACGATACACTCGACCGGGAGCATTTCCGCCTTATCGACCCACATGGACCGGCCGTCCAGCTTGTCGGCATAAGCCGAAAGTCCCTTCGGGTAAGAAGACGGATCGGTGGAACGCACATGGTTCGGCATAATGTCCTTCGTCATGTCAAACCAGAACGCCGAAAGACTGTTCAGAATGACGCCCTTTCCGGGGATCGGCTCGTTAAAAACGACGTCAAACGCCGAAATCCGGTCCGATACGACGATCAGAAGCGAGTCGCTCAGATCGTAAATATCCCGGACCTTACCTTTGAAAAGCATCGGGATCCCGGGAAATTCGGATTCACTGAAATATTTCATTTTTCCCTCCTGACTATTGCCCGGAGCGTCGCCATTGCCGTTCCGGAAAATTCGATTCGGATGATCCTTTGTTCGTCGCGGACCGTCTATAACACACCTTTTGAAGAGGGGATCTCGTTCGCGCCATCCGGATCGATCGATGAGCCTTCGCGGAAAGCTCTCGCAAATGCCTTGAACATCGCCTCAATCTTGTGGTGATCGTTGCCGCCATAATCACAGCGAAGGTGCAGGGTGATCCCCGCAGCAAAAGCCAGCGCGCGGAAAAACTCCTGTGCGAGTTCTGTGTCGAAATCGCCGACCCGATCGCTTGCGTATTTCGCGTCGAACACGATAAACGGACGCCCCGAAATATCGAGCGCGCAGGTCGCCAGGGTCTCGTCCATCGGGATGACGGCACTGCCGTAGCGACGAATACCTTTCTTGTCGCCCAGCGCTTCCGCCAGAGC
>JAFGGR010000231.1 GCA_016930475.1 Clostridiales bacterium
GCGGCCCGTTGGTCAAGCGGTTAAGACATCGCCCTTTCACGGCGAAGACAGGAGTTCGATTCTCCTACGGGTCACCAACACGATAAATCCAAACTTTTCTCATCGAAGAAGAGTTTGGTTTTTTTGATTTCTTTTTTCGCTGTGTTGAACGTTGACTACTCCTTCGTATAATGCGGCGTGAGCATTTGAGGGAGAGTCGAGAAGTGATTCTTCGTACTGATAGGTTTACTATTAAAAACGGGTCGAATACTATCGATGAAATTCGTTAGCCGGATTGAGAAGTTATGATCCTTATGGCATAAGAAATGACGATCCGGTTGATTTGTATATTGTATCTATGATGCGAAATCCATTCAAAATTACACGGGATATAACAACATGTGATCCGAGCGGGATTTGATGGCTGAATAAGCTGAAGCAATGAGAAGATCAACATCTCGGGAGATAAGGTGTATAAAGAAATAGATTCACGATATATATTAGAGGATTTATTCTCTAAACTGTATCTGAATCATCACCGGTCGCTTGCGTAACTGCATCCGGACCCGAGCCGTCGGTCTTGTCCGTGATTACATCCGGCCCCGAACCGGTGACCTTTTGTGCGTTCTCTTCTTCTGCCGGTTTGCCGATTAGTTCCGCCTCGAGATCCGATAATCGCTTGCGTGTCTCCTCCGCAGAGTGAAGAACATGTTCGAGCTCTTTTTGCTCCAGTTCCTCCATTTCCTTCAGGACCGCCTGTTCTTCGGACTCCGCCTTCAGGATCTCGCGAATCTGGAGAGAGCTTTTGTCGGGAAAGCGGATCGCGTCCTCAATGCGGCCGATGGTGTCGCCGCACTCCAGCTTCATCTTCAGAACGTCAAAGGTGGCCTTTGACATCTCAAGCCCGTTTTTGCACTCTGAGCAAGCCGCGAGGTATTCTTTTCGAAGGGGAATGAGATGGAGCGATAAAAAGGAAAACCACGTGCGCGCGACGCACAGAAGCCAAACGGTCTCCTTATGACAGACCGGGCAATGCTTGGCACCGAGTATGCCGGAGGAATCGCATGTGACTTGATTTTTGCTGAAAATATCCATGATTTTTCACTCCCCGGTTATTCTGCTCTTATCATATCGCCGATAATGAGTCAAAACAAGAAAATATGCACGGAAAATTTCTGTTGCGAGGATCCGGCGTCTTTTTACGGGTGGAAAAGGAGTGCTTTTGTGCAAATGCATAAGACAAGGAAGCGGATTTTTCAGCGGTTCCCTTGATATAATGAGTTGAATATAAACGTTGTATTCGATCGGGCTTTCGTCGAGTCCGGTCTTACGGATGAATATCAGTCCATGGAAAGGGGCTCGTTATGAAAAAACTATTTTGTGTCATTTTTGCGCTTGTGCTCGCTTTCTCTCTGCTTGCTTCCTGTGATCAGGAGATTTCCGGAGAAGAGACCACGACGATTCGCATCGCCGGAATGAAGGGTCCGACGTCCATCGGGATGGTCAAGTTGATGGAGGATGCCTCCGAGGGCAAGAGCGAGAACCTCTACGATTTTTCGGTGTACGCCACGGCCGATGAGGTTACGCCGAAGTTGATCCAAGGCGAGCTCGATATGGCGGCTCTTCCGGCCAATCTCGCGGCGGTCCTGTACAACAATACCGAAGGGGCGATCCAAATCGTGGCGGTCAATACGCTCGGCGTGATCTATATCACCGAGCTCGGCGATACGATACAGTCGATCGAAGATCTCAGAGGTCAAACCATCTACGCGACGGGAAAGGGATCTTCACCGGAATACGCTTTGCGGTATTTATTGACCGAGCACGGCATCGATCCGGATAAAGATGTAACGATCGAGTGGAAGTCCGAAGCGACCGAGATCGTCGCGCACCTCAAAGAAACCGGGAGCGGGATCGCGATGCTGCCTCAGCCGTACGTTTTTGTCGCCAAGGGAGCGATCCCCGAGCTTCGCGTCGCGGTCGATTTGAACCGGGCATGGGCGGATCTCGATAACGGAAGTTTGATGATCACCGGCGTCATGGTCGCACGGAAAGATTTTATCGAAAAGCACCCGGAAGCGGTGAATGTATTCCTCACGGAATACAAGGCGTCGACGGAATATGTGAACGCCAATGTTGCCGAATCGGCCGCATGGGTCGAAAAATTCGACATTTTTAAGGCGGCGATCGCCGAAAAGGCGATCCCGTACTGTAATATAAGTTATATCGACGGCAAAGAAATGCAGACGGCTATGGAGGGTTATCTGAATGTCCTTTTCGAGCAGAACCCCAAATCTGTCGGAGGAAAGCTCCCGGACGACGGCTTTTACTACTCGCGGTAAGAATGTTCTGACCAAAGGATCCGCAGTGTTCGCCGCGCTTTTGCTGTGGCAGATCCTCTCGATGCTGTTGGCGCAGAAACTGCTTTTGGTTTCGCCGATCGCCGTCGCGGTCCGACTCGCGGAGCTGGTCGTCACCGCTCCTTTTTGGAACTCCGTTGCGTTTTCGCTCCTACGGATCACGGCGGGCTTTTTTCTGGCGCTCGTCGCCGGCATCGTACTGGCCGTCATTGCCGGGCATGTCAAGGTCGTCGAGATCTTGCTGTGGCCGTACATGGCGGCGGTAAAGGCGACGCCGGTCGCTTCCTTTATTATCCTGAGCCTGATTTGGCTCGGGTCGAGAGGGCTGTCGGTGCTCATCGCCTTTATGATGGTCCTTCCGATCGTTTATACCAATATCCTGCACGGGATCCGAAGCACAAGCCCCAAGCTGTTGGAGATGGCCGGGCTTTTCGGGGTGAGTCGGGTGCGACGAATGTACTATATCTACATCCCGCATCTCAAAACATATCTGTTATCGGCGTGCGGCGTCGCGATCGGGCTGGCGTGGAAAGCCGGTATCGCCGCGGAGGTCATCGGGATCCCTTCCGGCTCCATCGGAGAGCGTTTGTACGAGGCCAAGATTTACTTAAGCTCGGCGGACCTGTTTGCCTGGACCGTCGCCGTGGTGCTCCTCAGTGTCCTTTTCGAAAAGCTGTTTGTTCACCTGATCAAAATCGCTTACACCCGAATGGAGAAGGTTTGATGGATATTTCGGTTCAGAACCTCAGTAAAAGTTTCGGCCCGAAAAGGGTGATCGAGAATTTCTCCGCCGTTTTTCGGGAAGGAGAGACGACCTGCGTCATGGGGCCGTCCGGTTGCGGCAAGACGACGTTGCTGTTCATGCTCATGGGATTGATTGCTCCCGATATGGGTACTGTTGAGGGCGTTCCGGAGCGTAAAAGCGCTGTTTTTCAAGAGGATCGTCTTTGTGAATCGTTCAGTGCCGTCGCGAATGTCCGCTTGGTATGCGATAAAAACACGGACGAGCACACGATCCGAGAGCATCTGACGGCAATCGGACTGGGGGATTCTCTGTTTGTTCCGGTAAGCGATCTGAGCGGCGGGATGCGCCGCAGGGTCGCGTTGGTTCGCGCGGTGCTTGCTCCCGGAGAGACGCTGTTTCTCGACGAGCCGTTCAAAGGGCTTGACGACAAATTAAAAGGATTCGTTATTTCATACGTGAAAACGAGGGCAAAAGGAAAAACCGTCGTCCTGGTAACGCACGACGAAGACGAAGCGCGTGTCATGGGCGGAAACATGATCCGCATGGAACGCCGTATTACACCGACAGATTCGTGATCGAGTCGATCATAAGAGGCAAAAACAGAATTTGAATTCAAAATGAATAGGGAATATTTGTCAAGGTATAGCAGAATCATGTCGAATAACGAACAATAGAGCCAAAATGTCCTTCATTAAAATTGTTTTCCTTGAAAAGCAAGAATCTTATGGTAAGATTCTTAAGGATAATTTTAAGGAGGACAACAATTTATGAAAAAAAGATTACTGACCCTGATCCTGTGTGTCTGTCTTGTTTTTTCCGCAGCATGCACTGCCGAGGATTCCTCGAGGAAAAATGACGATGACGACAACAGAAAATCGGAAGAAACCGAAGTGACGGAAGAAGAAACCGAAGCGACGGAAGAAGAAACCGAAGATGTTTCCGAGACGACCGGCAATGCGCTCGGCTTCGATGAAATTGAACTGGAAGAGCAGACCATTGTTGACAAGGACGGCATTGTGATCACCGTTATTTCATTCGAGAACGATGAATTTTACGGTCCGATCATTAACGTGCAGATCGAAAACAACACCGAGCAGAATCAGGTGATGAGTGTTTACGGGATGAAAGTCAACGGGATCGCGATTGACGGATCATTATACTGTGAAGTCTCGACCGGAAAGAAAGCCAATGCTGAGATCTATCTGGATGGCGCTGACTTGGAAGTGTCCGGAATTTCGACGATCAAGGATCTCGAAATTGTTTTTGAAGGATATGATTCGGACTCATACGATACATTATTTATGTCGGACGCCGTCACCTTTTCCACGAATGCGGATGAGTCATTTGTTCAAACCGTCGATGACAGCGGAACGGTTGTTTATGATGAGAACGGCATCCGTGTCGTTATGAAGGAAACGATCGAGATCGATGAGTTTGGCGATCCGTACTTTGTTTTGTTCGTCGAAAATGATACGGACGCGGAGATTTATGTTTCGATGGACGATGTTTCCGTGAACGGTGTAATGCTTGATCCGTTTTTCGCGTCAATCGTTCCGGCCGGTACTGTGGATTTTGAGGACGCATGGTTCTCCGTTTCGGATCTTGAGGATAACGATATTTCCGAAATCGAAGAAATCGAGTTCTCGTTGTATGCCTATGACTGGGACACGATGGATGATGTCTTTACTACGGATATGATCACCTTAACCGTACAGGGGTAAAGGTTTTTCCGGAAAATGTTGCATAATAAGAGGCCGCGGCGGATTGAGCATTCATGAAGCGACGGCCTCTTTTTGCGCGACAAAAACAAAAATGCGACATCCGGAAAGACAGATGAGGAAACGGATGTCGAAAGGGATATTGAAGCGGGGTGTTTTTCCGTATATAATGATTTTCGTAAGCCGTCGGTGCCTCGTTTGAGGAGAATAGGGAACGCGGTGTGAGACCGCGGCAGCCCCCGCTACTGTAAGTGAGACGGGACCCGTATATGCCATCGGGAAGCCGGGATCGTTCCGGAGACCGAGAAGGCGCGGAGTTTCGACGGATCACGAGCCAGGAGACCTGCCGACGAGTATGTTTTCTCTTTTCCCGCGGAGGGCGGGACGGGGGAGAAGGAGTATCCCTTGAACAGAAAAAGGATTTTTTCTTTGGCTTGCGCGGCCTGTGTCGCGCTGTGCCTGTGCGCGTGTGCGCCGAAGACGGACGCGACCGGATCCGTGACGTCCGGAACCACGGCGAAGACGATTGGTGAAAGTACACGGATCGAAACGACGCCTGAGGCAACGACGACTGCGGAGACGACGCCCGCGGAGACGACCGGCACGGTATATCCGCTCAAGGTCACCGACTCGTACGGCAATACGGCCGTGATCGAATCGGAACCGATGCGGATCGTGTCCTGCGCACCGAATGTCACGGAGTTGCTTTTCGAGTTGGGAGCGGGCGAGAAAGTCGTCGGGCGAACCGACTACTGCAATTATCCGGATGAGGTCTTTTCGATCGATTCGGTCGGATCGATCGATATTCCGAGCATTGAGTCGATCATCGCCCTGGAGCCGGATCTGGTGATCGCCTCGTCGATTTTTACCGAAAGCTCCTATGACGCCTTAGTCGGGTTGGGGCTCCCGGTGGTCGTTTGGCACGAAGAATACGATATCGACGGTGTACAAAACATGATCCGCGCGGTCGGGGAGATCCTGGATCGGAACGCCGAAGCCGAAGTGCTGATCGAAAAGATGGATAAGCGCATCGAGAAGGCGGTCGAGAACATCGAAGGTCAAGAGCGTCCGAGTGTGTATTACGCGGTCTCATTCGGCGAATACGGCGACTATACCGCCGGCGGAGACACCTTTGTTCATCGGCTGATCGAAACGGCCGGAGGGGACAACATTGCGGCCGACATTTCCGGCTGGTCCTTTTCGCTTGAAAAGCTGATCGAAGCGGATCCGGACATCATCCTGGTCAATCAATATATGCTGGAAGACTTTATCGCCACTGAGCCCTACAGCGGGCTGTCCGCCGTGCAAAACGGACGGGTGTTCGGCGTGGATTCGGATCTCTTGGAGCGCCAGGGCTATCGCAATGCCGAGGGTATCGCGTTGCTGGTGTCACTTTTTTATCCGCAGGAATAAGACGAAGTCGGGGAGAATCGTGAATTGCGCAGGAAACGATCACCGCTTTTATTGTATCTGAGTCTGTCGGCCGCCCTGGCCGTCCTGATCGTCGCGGCTTCCTCCGTAGGCGCCGCCGATATAAGCGCGCTCGACAGCCTTCACATTTTGCTGTCACGGATCCCTTTCATCGATCGTCTTGCCGACGTATCGCGGCTTCACCCGACCGATTTTACGATCGTTCTTTTCATCCGTCTTCCGCGCGTGCTCCTTTCCGGCTTGGTCGGCTGCGGACTGGCTTTGTCCGGCGCGGTCTTGCAGGGAGTGCTCCGAAATCCGTTGGCGGACCCGCAAGTGCTCGGCATTTCTTCGGGAGCGGCGTTCGGCGCCGCCGTCGCGATATCGTTCGGACTGAGCTTTTCGGTCATCGGGATCGGAGGGATCGCCGCATTTGCCTTTGTAGGCGCGCTTCTGACCATGCTGATCGTCTGGCGGATCTCTTTTCAGGGAGGAAAGACATCGGTCGTCGGCATTCTTCTGGCCGGAATATCGGTCAGTTCCCTGCTTACGGCGGCGATCACCCTGATCATGGTCATGCGCCGCGATCAACTCGAAAAGGTCTACCTTTGGATGCTCGGCAGTTTTTCAGCCGCTTCGTATTTAAAGGTGGGTTTTCTCTTTGTCATCATCGTCGTCGTCCTTGCGTTGATCGCTCCGTCGTCCTTTTCGCTCGATATTCTTGCGACCGGAGACGACTCG
This sequence comes from Clostridiales bacterium, assembly GCA_016930475.1. Classification (GTDB taxonomy): domain Bacteria; phylum Bacillota; class Clostridia; order Saccharofermentanales; family Saccharofermentanaceae; genus JAAYCT01. The sequence continues at coordinate 6,954 of JAFGGR010000231.1, forward strand.
GCCGAGAGCCTCGGGATCGAAGCGCAAAAGTTACGAAGACGGATGATCGTCTTGTCGTCTCTTGCGGTCGCCGCCTGCGTCAGCGTCAGCGGCATCATCGGATTTGTCGGACTGATCGTTCCGCACATCATCCGGTTGATGGCCGGATCGCGTAACCGGAGGCTGATCCCGCTGTCGTGCATCGCCGGCGCCATCTTCATGATCCTTTGCGACACGCTCGCCAGGACCCTTGCGGCACCGACCGAGATCCCGGTCGGCGCGATCACCGCGATCATCGGGGCACCGTTCTTCCTCTTCCTTTTATGGAAAGCACGCGGCAAGGGGGTGAGGTTATGAGCACAAGAGAACGTTTTCTTGATTCACCCGGATCGATCTCGACCGAAAAGCTCTTCTGGCAGCCGGATCCGAATCGTCCGCCGGTGCTGGACAGCGTGGATGTCTCGTTGAAAAGCGGTCACTTTTACGGGATCATCGGTCCGAACGGATCGGGCAAGACGTCCCTGATCCGGCATCTCCTTCGTTTGATCCGAGCCGAAAAGGGTCGCGTGACCATAAATGGCACAGACATTTCGGAATTTCGACGCAGGGAAATTGCCCGCCTCATATCTTATGTTCCGCAAAAGGTCGAGACCGGCATCGCTTTTTCGGTCGGTGAAAACGTAATGATGGGTCGAAACCCACATTTGAAGTGGTTCGGATTTCCCGAAAAGGAGGATCGCGATGCTGTTTTTTCGGCCATGCGAGCCACCGGCGTCGAAGATCTGATCGATTCGCAGATGTCGATCTTAAGCGGGGGCGAAACGCAGCGCGTGCTCGTCGCACGTTCCGTCGCCCAAGAATGTCCGTGGCTGTTTTTGGACGAGCCCGTCTCCAACCTTGATATATATCATCAGTTTGCCGTGATGGATCTTTTGCGTGATTTGAACCGAAAAGAAGGCAAAACCATCGTATGCGTCCTCCATGATATCAATCTCGCGGCGATGTACTGCGACCGGATCGTTATGATGAACAACGGAGGGATCGTCGCGGACGGGGCGGCCTCCGACGTGCTCCGCCCGGAACTTTTGGAGCGTGTGTACAACGTTGCTTTTCGATGGGTCGAGCCGCCCGGAGAGTCGTTGCGGTTATTTGTTCCGATTCCGAAACCGGATCGATCCGCGCCGTAAATACCGCCGTTTCTTCGGGTCGATTTGTTGTTTGGTTCGCAGTCGCGAATGTGATAGAATAAATAGGCAGAAGAGGTCTTTTTCGTTTGCACCGCGATGGATTTGAACGATGCGGTGTTGTGTGACGGCAGAAACGGATGTAACGACTACCGGTCGAAGTGCCGGCAATACATAGCGGAGGAACAGATGAACGTTAAATTGGCTTATTATTCAAAGACGGGCCATTCCAGAAAAATTGCCGAAGCCGTCGGCAAAGCGCTGTCGATCAAGCCGCTGAACATCGAGGATAATCCCTCCGTTTTCGGGGCGGATCTGCTGTTTATCGTCGGCGGGATCTATAACGGGCTGAGTGCCTCCGAGATGATCCGGTTCGGAGAGAAACTTAAGCCGGCGATGGCGCAACGCGTGGCGATCATCACCAGCAGTGCTTTTCGCAAGGACACGCAAAACCGCCTCTCTATGATCCTGAAGAGCAATTATATCGAGGTCCTCGGAGAGTGTATGGTTCGGGGCGCCTTTACCGTCATCAGCATGGGTCACCCCAACAACCAGGACTACAGCACGGCGATCGATTTTGCCAAGAAGACAATGGAAGAACTCGAAGGTACGAGCGCTTCGGATGACGAAGAGCGCGGAGAGTAGTCGATATTTACAGCAATGATCGTGATGAGTTCGGATCCCGAGAGACATATGATCCGACCTGTACGGGCTTGATCCCGAAAGAATGGAGGTCGGCATTATGCAAATAATGGAATCCAAATCGTATTATAAGATCAGAGAATTCAGCGATTTGCGGGAGATGATCCGTCAGAGTGTGTCTTTGTACGGTAATTTGCCCGCTTTTCGATTTCGCGAGCATCCGGACGGCAAGGTCATCAAAAGAACGTACCGGGAAGTCGGTACGGATACGGATGCGTTCGGAAGCGCCTTGCTCGGATTGGGACTTGCGGATGAGAAGATCGCGATCATCGGTGAGAACAGTTATCGCTGGGCCATTTCTCATTTGGCCGTAGTGAACGGTGTCGGTGTTTCCGTTCCTCTGGACAGACTTCTAAAACCGGAAGAGATCCTTCCCTTGCTGGAGCGGGGCAAGGTATCGGCGGTCATTTTCGATAAATCATTTCTTGATACGATGATCGAGGCAGCCAAGCAAATGCCGTCGATTCGAGCTTTTGTTTGCATGAATTGCTCCTCTAAGGACAGCGGCCTTTTCCCCGGTGATGATCGTTGGTACCTGTTTGATTCACTACTATCCAAGGGAAGAAAGATGTTGGACGACGGGAACACGGACTATGCCGATCGCCCGATCGATCCCGAGCAGATCGCGTCGCTTCTGTTTACGTCGGGCACGACCAGCATGTCGAAGGGTGTACTGCTTCGCAATCGCAATATCACGCAGGACATTATCGCATTGGCCAAGGTCGTCAAATTCCCCGTCGGAACGAGGATGCTGTCGATCCTTCCTCTGCATCACACATTCGAAAATACCTGCGGTCTGCTGTACGGCCTGTATATGGGCGCGTGCATTTGTATGTGTGACGGGCTTCGGTATATACAGAAAAACATGGAGGAATACCGGATCAATCTGCTTATCGGCGTCCCGGCGCTTTTCGAGAGCTTTTACCGGAAGGTAAAGGATACCCTGAAGAAGCAAGACAAAGAGGAATTGATCGACAAAATGATCCGCGTGACACGCGTGTTGCGTAAAGTGAAGATCGATCTTCGTCGCATCATATTCGGTAAGATCCATAAAGCGTTCGGAGGGAAATTTCGAATCGGGATCTGCGGAGCGGCTCCGATCGATCCCGAGATCATTCGGTTTTTCGACGATATCGGCGTGCACATTCTCCAAGGATACGGGTTGACCGAGACGTCTCCGGTCGTCGCCGGATGCAACAGCAAGGTGTTTGTGCCCGGGACCGTCGGGCACCCGCTCGCGGGGATCACCATTGCGATCGACAATGAGACCGACGGCATGGAGGGCGAGATCCTGGTCAAAGGTCCCGTCGTTATGGCCGGTTATTATGAGGACGATGAGGCGACGGCTGCGGCGATCGATGCGGACGGATGGTTCCACACGGGTGATGTCGGCCGCGTGGACGAGAACGGTTGTCTGTCGATCACCGGACGGTTGAAGTCCATGATCGTGCTGAAGAGCGGGAAGAAAGTCTTCCCCGAAGAGATCGAGCAATTGATCACCCGATATCCGTTTATCAAAGAGTCGATGGTCTTCGCGGACGTCGAGCCCAGAGGCGATGTCGTGATCAACGCCAAGTTTGTCATCGATCCGCAGTATATGAAAAGAGAAGGGATCACGGAGGAAGAACTGGCGGCCCGACTGGAACAGGTCGTGCGCGAGATCAATCTTGAGATCCCGGGGTACAAAGGGATCCGTAATTTTGTTTATAGCTTTAAGGATTTGATCAAGACAACGACGCAGAAAGTGAAGCGGAACAATGAGATCGCCGGTATTCAAGAGGCACTGGACCGGGCGAAGGTGAAGTTCCGTCGGATTACCGGTAAAAATATCGATCTTTTGGATTCGATGCTGGAAATCACTCCGCTCGAAGAAATCCGGGACGAGGATGAGTCGGAATCTTCTTCCGACGACGATAAGAGCGACCATTCATCCGATGCGGCGGCACCGCGGAAGGATGAAGACGGGGAGCGGGGCAAGTAGTTGTCTTGTACCCGGTTATGAAGGTGCCCGGATCATTCGGATTTTCGAGAGATCATTCGGACGGATCGGTTGACGGTATGCCTGTGTTGATGATATGATTCTTCCCGGTAGATTCGCCGATGCGGCGCCATAGCCAAGGGGTAAGGCAGAGGTCTGCAAAACCTTTATCCCCAGTTCAAATCTGGGTGGCGCCTCCAA
>JAFGGR010000232.1 GCA_016930475.1 Clostridiales bacterium
GGGAAACGCATAATGCTGGCGGCAGCGGACACTTTTCGGGCGGCCGCGATCGAACAGCTTCAGGTCTGGGGTGAACGGACAGGAACGCCCGTCATCTCTCAGACGCCAGGTTCGGATCCGGCTGCGGTATGCTATGACGCCATCCATGCGGCCATCGCAAGACGTACGGACGTTTTGATCATTGATACCGCCGGAAGACTTCACAACAAGCAAAACCTGATGGACGAACTGGCTAAGATCTCGAAGGTGATCAATCGGGAAGCTCCGTCGGCGTGTATCAAAGCGCTTCTGGTCATTGATGCTACGACCGGTCAGAACGCCGTGATCCAAGCCGAGGTATTTTCCGGCGCGATCGATATACACGGTATCGTGATCACGAAGCTGGACGGAAGCGCAAAGGGCGGAGTCGCCATTGCGGTCGCGCACAAGGCGAAATCGCCGATCCTTCTGGCCGGGCTGGGTGAGTCGGTCGAAGATTTGGTCGATTTCGACCCTGAACTGTTTGTAAATTCGCTTTTACCGAATCCGTGACTTTGAGTGCTTGCTTGTTGTGACAAGTATTTGTGCTTGACAGGCGCTTTTCGTTCGCGTATATTTATTCGAGCAGGCCCTAAACGGAGGCGATCATGGATCCCGTCGAAGCAGGATTACTTCTCGATTTTTACGGAAACCTTCTTACGGACAGGAGTCGCCTCCTTTTGGATCTCCATTACTCCGAGGATATGACCTTATCCGAGATCGCCGATAACGAAGGAATATCCAGACAAGCCGTTCATGATTCCATACGCAGAGGTGCTTCACAACTCTTGTGCTTCGAGGAAAAACTCGGCTTGGTCGCCCGCTTCAAAGAACATAAGAGGGCAATAAGCGACGCAATATCGCTTCTCGAATCCGGAAAGACAAGAGATGCGGAAACCATAATGAAGAATTTGTACGAGCGGTTATAGAAAGGATCACATATGTTTGACGGTTTGTCCTCCAAGCTCCAGAACATCGTATCGAAGATGCGCGGCAAAGCACGCGTCACGGAGCAGGACATCAAGGACATGATGAAAGAAATTCGCATGGCGCTTCTCGAAGCAGATGTGAATTATTCGGTCGTCAAGAACTTCATCGCCGATATGACCGAGAAGTCTAAGGGGCAAGAAATCTTTGCCAGTTTGACGCCCGGTCAGCAAATCGTCAAGATCGTTCACGAGTCCCTGGTCGCCCTTCTGGGCTCCGAGCAGAACAAGATCGCGGTATCGCCGACCGGATTTACGGTCATCATCCTATACGGCCTTCAGGGAGCGGGTAAAACCACGACGGCCGCCAAGCTGGCTCGTGTGCTCAAGTCCGGCGGAAAGAAGCCGATGTTGGCCTCCGTTGACGTTCATCGTCCCGCTGCCGCCCTTCAATTGGAGGTTCTTGCAAAGCAGGTCGGAGTTCCTTCATTCATCATGCCGGAAGAGAAGTCTGCCGTGAAGATCGCTGTCAAGGCAGCCGAACGCGCTAAGTATTTATTATGTGACACGCTCATAATCGATACCGCCGGACGAACCACGGTAGATAAAGAGATGATGGACGAGCTCAAATCGATCGAGAAGGTCATTAAACCCACGGAGAAACTGCTCGTCGTCGATGCGATGATCGGACAGGAATCGGTGTCGGTCGCCCAATCTTTTGAGGAAGCTATCGGTTTGGACGGGTTCATTATGACCAAACTCGACGGTGACGCTAGAGGCGGAGCCGCTCTTTCCATTCGACAGATTACCGGAAAACCGATCAAGATGATTTGTGTCGGTGAAAAAATCGAAGATATCGAAGATTACCATCCGGACCGAATGGCCAGCCGGATCCTCGGTATGGGAGACGTGCTATCTCTTATCGAGAAAGCTCAGACTCAGTTTGACGAAGATCAAGCCAAAAGGACGATGGATCGTCTTCTGAAGAATACGTTCAACCTTGAAGATATGCTTTCTCAATTCGAGCAAATCAAAAAAATGGGCTCGATCAAGGACGTGATCGGTATGATTCCCGGGGCCGCCGGCAAAGTGAAGGACGAAGACGTGGACGATAGAATCATCGACGTAAACATGGCGATCATTCGCTCGATGACCCTGAAGGAAAGAAGATATCCCAATGTCCTGAACGCCATGAGAAGAAGGCGGATCGCCTCCGGATCGGGCACCACGGTACAACAAGTGAATCAATTGATCAAGCAATTTGAGCAGTCTGCTCAAATGATGAAGCAATTTTCCAAAATGAACAAGGGGAAACGCCGCGGAGGCTTTCCGATGGGCGGGCTACCGTTCTGATCAGAAATTTACGCTGAGTGCGTGAATATATAACTTAGATGGCGTTAAGCCGGGAGGAAAATGAAATGGCAGTTAAAATCAGATTAAAGAGGATCGGTACCAAGAAAGCGGCATTCTATCGTGTAGTCGTCGCCGATTCGCGTTCTCCGAGAGACGGTAGATTCATTGAAGAGATCGGAACGTACAATCCGCTGACCGATCCCGCCGAAGTCAAAATCGACAACGAGGCCGCTCAGAAGTGGATCAAGAACGGCGCACAGCCGACCGATACCGTTCGTGCTCTTTTGAAGAGAACCGGTGCGATTTCTTAATTCGGAGCATTCTCGATTCTTATCAGAAGGGAGGATAGCATGCGGCCGGTCGCCGCTATGCGAAAACAAATGAGTGAATTACTGACTACAATAGCGAAAACGCTTGTTTCCAATCCCGACGAGGTTGCCGTTAAGGAATCGGAGCGCGGAAATACCGTGATCCTTGAATTATCGGTTTCGCCGGAAGATATGGGCAAAATCATCGGCAAAGGCGGAAGACGCGCTCAGGCGATCCGCACCATCATGAAGGCAAAATATCTTCGCGACGGCAAGAGAGTGATCGTGGATATCGTTGGATGAAGGACTATTTGATCATCGGTAAATTGATCGGTGCGCACGGAGTGGCCGGGGAGCTGAAAGTATTCCCGATTACGGACGATGCGCGTCGATTTTCCAATCTCGCCGAAATAATGCTGCTGAACGCAAATGAAAAACCGGTCAGGAACCTGAAAATCCTGAGTATCCGCCCGGCGGGAAACAACATCCTTTGTACCGCGGAGGGGATCAAGGACCGGGAGTCCGCTCAGGCACTTTTCGGGCATTACATCGCCGTTCCGAGGGCTGACGCGGTCGTTCTTCCGGAGAACTCTTATTTTATCGCGGATCTGATCGGAAGTCGGGTCATTGACGATGAACGCGGATTGCTCGGAGGTGTTTCGGATGTTTTGGAACAATCGGGAGCGGATGTTTTTATCGTAAGCCGAGAGCAAAAGAAAGATATTTTGATTCCTTTTTTGAAGACGATCGTATACCGGGTTGATATTGAGAAAAAGGAAATATTTGTTCGCTTGCCGGACGGCTTATTTGAGATCTATGAGACATAGTGTGATCGAAGTATGGAATTGATTTTCACGGTTTTGACTTTATTTCCCAAGCAAATCTCCGACTTCATGGAGACCAGCATTGTCGGTCGTGCAACGAAGAAAGGTTTGCTAGACATTCGTTGTGTCGACATCAGGGATCATGCCGACAACGATCACGGTAAGGTGGATGATACCCTTTACGGTGGCGGCAAAGGCATGCTTCTGGCTTGCGAGCCTGTATACCGAGCCTGGAATTCTGTGTTATCCGGCGGAGATGTTAAACCTCATACCGTATATCTGTCGCCCAAGGGGAAAGTGCTGAATCAGGATAAAGTCATCGAATTGAGTCAACACAAGCACTTGGTCTTACTCTGCGGCCATTATGAGGGGATCGATCAACGTGTCCTCGATTCTGTAGTGGATGAGGAAATCTCGATCGGCGATTATGTATTAACCGGCGGAGAAGTCGCGGCATGCGTTGTGATTGACGCGGTATCCCGAATGATACCGGGCGTTTTACCGGATGCTTCGGCCTATGAGAATGAGTCACATATGCACGGAACGCTCGAGTCACCGCATTATACCAAGCCCGATGAATGGAACGGGATCGAAGTTCCGGAAGTCCTTCGTAACGGACATCATGCGGAAATCGAGAAGTGGCGGCGCTTGGAAGGTCTTTACCTGACGTACAAGAATCGCAAGGACCTTTTCGAGAAGTTGGAGTTGACCCCGGACGAGTGGGCGTATATCATTCAGCGAGAGGGTCAAAAACCCCGGGAAATGCCCGAAATATAAAGGGGATTCGCGATTGGACCGGGCGCTTGCGTAGTTTCAATTGCTGTGTTAAAATCCTAAAGGCTATAAGGGATGGTCCGCTGTCGGTCAGCCGGCAAGAACATCTATCGGAAGAGGAGGATCGATTATGGATATTATTAAAGCAGTTGAACAGGATAATCTCCGCAACAGCTATCCCGAAGTGGACGTCGGTGATTTCGTCAAGATGTACCTCAAGATCAAGGAAGGCGCAAGAGAGCGCATCCAGCTTTTCGAGGGTTATGTCATTGCCAGAAAAGGCAGCGGACTTTCCGAGACCATCAAGGTTCGTCGGATTTCTTACGGTGTAGGTGTCGAGAGAACACTTCCCGTTCATTCTCCTAACATTGACCGCATCGAGGTCGTTCGTAAAGGTAAGATCAGAAGAGCCAAGCTCTATTATTTACGGGATCGCGTCGGAAAAGCGGCCAAGATCACAGAGAAATTGGCCAAACGCTCTTAATTGTTTCTTGTTTCATAAAACTGCCCGGAGCAAATCATGAGCACCGGGCAGTTTTTTTATGATTATTTGTTATCATGAATGAGGAGGTGAACGAAGTGACGGATCGTATCAACTGGTTTCCCGGCCATATGCGTAAGGCTCTAAATGAGCTGAAGGATCGCATGAAGCTGATTGACGTCGTCATTGAGGTTTGCGACGCGCGGATTCCGCTTTCAAGCAGAAATCCCGAACTCGCAAAAATATCCGAAGGAAAACTTCGAATCATTGTCCTCAACAAGTCCGATCTTTCGGATCCTGCGCAGAATCGTCTGTGGGAAGATCATTTTCGAAAAAAAGGAACCCCGGCGATCTCCATCGATTCGATCCATCGAAAAGGATTGAATCAAATTCGCACCGTCGCGCAGGATAAGTGCGCCGCTATTTTGCAGAAAGCCCGGGATAAAGGTCGAATCGGTCGACCCATTCGCGCAATGGTCGTCGGCATTCCCAATTCCGGTAAGTCGACACTCATCAACTCTTTGTGTAACCGGAAATTGGCTGTGACCGGAGATACCCCCGGCGTTACCCGTCATTTTCAATGGGCGAGAACGGAAACGGGCATGGAGTTGATGGATATGCCCGGAGTATTGTGGCCAAGTCTCGGGAATGCGCGAAATCAACTTTGCCTTGCGGTTACCGGAGCGATACGATCCGAGGTGACGGATTTGGTCGCGGTGGCTTCTCAGGGCATGTCCCTGATCCACTCTCTTTATCCCGACCTCATCGAAAAGCGCTACGGCGTAACCTATGAGACGGGCGAATATCTCAGCCGCGAGTACTATGAACCTTTCCTGGAGGCTGCGCGCATGAAAGGCTGTATTCTTTCCGGCGGCAGAGTGGACGAGGAGCGATTTGCCAAATTGTTTTTCGACGATTTCCGGAGCGGACGCATCGGTAAAATCACCTTGGAGCAGTGCCCTTTATAACCAACGGAGAAACCGGGTCATGAAAAGATCAGAGATATACGAGGAAAGATACGAGCGACTGTCACGCTACGAAAATGAGGCGATCGGTAAAGGGTACGTACGGATCGCCGGAGTGGACGAGGCCGGAAGAGGCCCTTTGGCGGGGCCGGTGACGGCTGCAGCTTGCATTCTCGGAGAACACAGGATCCTCGGCCTTGATGATTCCAAAAAGCTTTCGGAGAAGCGGCGGGAGGAGCTTTATGAAGAAATCATCCGTTACGCCGTCTCTTATTCTGTCGTCAGCGTCGGACCGCGAGAGATCGATTCGATAAACATTCTGGAAGCAACGAAGCGTGCAATGACCGAATGCGTGCGCAGTCTATCCGTACAACCGGATATGGTGCTCGCCGACGCCGTTAGGATCCCCGGAATCACGATGCCCTGTATGGCGATCGTTCACGGAGACGCCGTTTCCAATTCGATCGCGGCGGCATCGATACTTGCTAAGGTAAGCCGAGATCGCATGATGCGTGAATACGATGTCCGGTATCCGGGGTACGGTTTTTCGGGACACAAGGGCTATGGTACAAGTGCTCACTATGAAGCGCTCAGGGAGTTGGGGTCGTGCGAGATCCATCGTCAGACTTTTCTCAGGAGCTTATATGAATAGTCGGATCCGTGCTTGATTGTCGTAAAAATCCCTCCTAAATCGCCTTTTGTCTATTATGATCGAATAATGGCAATCAATCCATCGATCATCGAATCGAAGATCCTCGGCAGGAAGGCGGAAGAAGCGGTCCGTATTCTACTCGCTCACGGCGGATACAGGGAAGTCACCCACAATTATTCCGCGTATCTTCTCGGAGAACTGGACCTGGTTTTTCTCAAAGACGATACGCTATATTTCTTCGAGGTTCGACTGAGAAAGGAGGGGGGAGGCTTCGGTGGACCTGCGGAATCGATCGGCCCCCTGAAGAAGAAACGTATTTGCAATTCAGCAAGACACTTGATCGCATCGTATGGAATGACAGATTACGATGTTTCATTCTGGGCTGCCTGCGTCGCATATTCTCCCGGGAAAAATAGATTTAGAGTAAATTTTCTTCCTTTCTGATTGCAAGGCACTTGCCTTTCGCCTTCAAAATAATCTATAATAATCCAACTGTTGATCGGTACCGACGCGATTCGTGCAAGATTTATGAATCGCAGTTTCTTTTTCGCAAGGAGGCCTCCAAATGAAACCATTGGCTCAGGAAGACCGCCAGACCCTCGTTCAATTGAAAAGCGATTTGATCGCTCAATATGACGACTATTGTGCACGGCAGCTTTCGCTGGACATGACGCGGGGCAAACCCTGTGCTCAACAGTTGGATATCGCGAATCCTTTGCACGGTTTGGTGGACGGAACGAATTACTTTTCCGAAAATAAGACTGATTGCAGAAATTACGGAGTTCCTACCGGGTTGGATGAGTGCAAAAACCTTTTTTCAATGATCACAGGGATCGACCCTTCACTGATCGTGATCGGGAACAATGCGAGTCTTTCGCTGATGTATGATACGTTGATGCGCTCGATGGTGTTCGGAGAGATCGAATCCGATCGGCCGTGGACGAATGAGAGCATACGAAAGTGGCTCTGTCCGGTTCCCGGATACGACCGGCATTTTGCCATTACCGAAACCTTAGGTTTCGAGATGATTCCGGTCGCTATGACACCGGACGGGCCGGATATGGACAAAGTCGAGAAACTGGTAGCTTCGGACGCGTCGATCAAGGGGATCTGGTGTGTTCCTCAATACAGCAACCCAGACGGTTACGTTTATTCCGATGAGGTGTGTAAGAGGATGGCGTCCATGAAGACGGCCGCAAAAGATTTCAGAGTTTTCTGGGACAATGCGTACGCGATCCATGACCTGTATCCCGAACACAGACGCAGGATCCCGAATATATTGGCACTTGCAGAGCAGTCGGGCAACCCGAATCGCTTCTATGTTTATGCGTCCACATCCAAGATCACGCTTGCCGGATCGGGAATTGCTTGTATTGCGGCAAATGCCGACAATATCGCACGAGTTAAGAAACAGCTTTCGTTAAGGACCATCGGGCCGGAGAAACTCAATCAATTGCGCCATGCAAGATACATTCCGGACATGGAAACGCTCGAAGGAATCATGAAGAAACATGCCGAGATCATCCGCCCGAAATTTGAAGCGGTGGACGCCATTCTTTTCGAAGAACTGGGCGGTCTGGGAATCGCTTCCTGGTGCAAACCGGACGGAGGTTATTTCATCAGTCTTTTCCTGATGAAGGGAACCGCCGGGAAGGTCGTGGATGCGGCCAGGAAAGCAGGCGTCTTGCTGACTCCCGCGGGAGCGACTTATCCTTACGGCAAGGATCCGGATGACTCGAACATTCGAATTGCTCCGACTCTGCCGTCCTTACCGGACATAGAGACCGCCATACATGTCCTCGGAATTTGTGCTAAACTGGTAGCGGTCGAGCAATTGCTTGATCAGCAATGATCAGATCGAAGAGGCAAATAGATTCCATTTAGAGACTTGTACCGGAGCGCGATTATGAATGATGCGTACGAAAATGTCCTGAGCTCGAGATATGCGGGCGAGCAAATGTTACGCTTGTTTTCACCGGACCATAAATTTCGGACTTGGCGGCGTCTCTGGATCGCTCTGGCCGAGTCCGAGATGGAACTCGGATTACCGATAACCGTAGAGCAAATCGAAGAGATGAAACGCTTTTCGGACGAAATCAATTACGATGAAGCCCGTGAAGCCGAGAAGCGAGTCCGTCACGACGTGATGGCTCATGTTCACGCATACGGAGTTCAGTGCCCGAAGGCCAAGCCGATCATTCACCTGGGCGCTACTTCCTGTTATGTCGGCGATAATACCGACATTCTGATCATGCGACAAGCGCTTCTGCTGGTTCGCTCTCGCTTGATTCGCATCATCGACGCATTGAGAAAATTTGCCGAGGAGTATAAGAATTTACCGACATTGGGATTTACTCATTTTCAACCGGCACAACTGGTGACGGTCGGGAAGAGGGCAACCCTTTGGATTCAGGATCTGCTGTTTGACGTTGAGGACATCGATTTTGTATACGATGGCTTGAAACTGCTCGGCTGTAAGGGAACGACCGGAACTCAAGCGAGCTTTCTGAGCCTTTTCGACGGCGATCACGGCAAAGTCGAGGAGTTGGACCGATTGATCGCGTCGAAAATGAGTGTTCCGGACACCTATCCCGTGAGCGGTCAGACATACTCCAGAAAAATCGACTCCAGAGTCGTAACGACCCTTTCTTCCATTGCGCAGAGCGCGTCAAAGTTCAGTAACGATATTCGTCTTCTTCAGCACCTCAAAGAAGTTGAGGAACCTTTCGAGAAGGATCAGATCGGATCATCCGCGATGGCTTATAAGAGGAATCCGATGCGCAGTGAACGCATGGCGTCTCTGTCGCGATATGTGATTTCACAATCAATAAATCCTCCTCTGACGGCTTCCGCTCAATGGTTTGAGCGCACTTTGGATGATTCGGCGAACAAGCGCCTTTGTATTGCGGAATCGTTTTTGGCGACCGACGCAATTCTGATCATTTATGAGAATGTCGCGTCTGGCCTTTGTGTAAACCAACAGGTCATTCATCGTAGAATCATGGAGGAGTTGCCGTTTATGGCGACCGAGAATATACTGATGGAATCCGTAAAGCGGGGAGGAGACCGTCAGGCACTTCACGAAAGGATCCGCGTTCACTCTATGGCTGCCGCGACCGAAGTTAAATCCTTCGGAAGACCCAATGATCTGCTGGACCGGATTGCCGACGACGAGAGTTTTGATTTGAGTTTTAACGATTTGAACAGTCTTCTGGATCCTTCCCTGTATATCGGCCGTTGTCCGGAGCAAGTCGACCGATTCCTGAAGGAATTTGTCTATCCTCTGCTTGCGGCGTCCAAGGATGACCTTGCAGCCGAATGTCCGGAATTAAAGGTTTAGGAGGAAGGTTTTCTGATATATCTCGATAACGCTGCGACGACCCGGCCGTTGCCCGAGGTCGTCGATCTCATTCATGGCGATCTTTCCGACCCCTTGCTTTTCGGGAATCCGGGTTCTCTTCACAGACTCGGACAGTTTGCCGAGCAAAGTTACCATGAGGCAATGACCGGGATAGCCGATTTGCTCAAGGTTACGCGGGATGAACTGATCGCAACATCCGGCGGGACGGAGTCCATCAATACGGCATTGATCGGTTATACATCAGCGAATCCGCGCAACGGAAGGCACATTATTTCGACTCATACGGAGCATATGGCAACGATTGAGACGCTGAATCGACTCGCGAAGAAGGGCTTCGAGATCACGTATGTACCGGTGGACCGTTTTGGTGCGCCGGACATCGGAATTCTGGAGAACTCGATCCGATCGGACACAACGCTGATCACATTGACACATACCAATAACGAGACC
>JAFGGR010000233.1 GCA_016930475.1 Clostridiales bacterium
CATGATCAGAACATTGACCAGCACCTGCCCCCAGCCCAGCGCGTCTGCGTCGAGAAAGGGGTACGGATAACGATTTCTGCCGTAACCGAGCGTCGCACCGAGGGAGACACGCACCACGGCGTAAACGAAGTAAACGAGGGGCAGAAGAACCCACAGCAAAGGGGACTTCCACGTATACCTGCCCTTCCGGTCGAAAACCAGCCAGTCGAGTACAGCCATGACCGGGACCACGTAGTGCAACAGAACGTTCGACAGCGCCATTGTCCCCTGCATCTGAAAACTGTCCGACAGCATGAAATGATAAACGAGGCCGGTAACTGTGATGGAAAGGACAACGGCACCCTTCAACACTGGCAATAGCGTGTCCTTTTTTCGAGCCTCATAGATCACCGCCGCACCGAAATAGACCGCGCACAGGACATTGCTCAGGAGCGTAAAGTAGTTGAAAACCGAAAGGCGAAGCTCGCCGTCAAACACGCCGCACTGGATCAGGATACCCATAATGGCAGCCGCAGAAAGAAGAATCTTGAACGAAACGGACAGAAATGGATTGTTGATTCTCATGCCATTCTTTGCTCCATCGTTAAAATCTAGTGGTGATTCCCGGTCTCGTAGCACCATTTTGCGATCTCAGCAATCAGTTGAAGCGGCACCGGCTGATCGTACGGGAACTGAATTGCACCTTTGCTGCTCTTATACTCCTTGATACGATCGGAAAAATGCTCAACCCCCTGATCTCCGGGATAGATACCGAGGTGATTCTTAAATGCGGCGAAGTGGATAATGTTGGTCTTCCGAAAGAATGTCGGCATGCGCCACGAAATCTTCTCCTGAGCGTCCGGCAAGGCGGCGCGGATTATATTGCGGACCTCTTTAAGGATCGGTTGAACCGCATCCGGCTGAGCCGCGATATATTCATCGATGGTTTCCGGCTTCTTGTCGCAGAAGCGGTGTTGGTTCTTACTATCAAATTCGCGTCCGCAATCCGGGCATTTCCACATGGTATTACCAATCCTTTTCGAGTCTATTCGGCTCTTGATCACATCTGCGGAGCAATACTCATCACCATAATCATACAAGGATTTTCCGCTCCCCAGATTTCCCTTTTCTCATCGCTTTCAGAACTTGCTTGATCTCTATCATATTCGCTCCTGAAAACACGTTCTGATTGTAGTATACCGCACTAATCCTGTACAATGAATCATGGTCGGAGAGTCTCTTGACCGTTATGAAATCGTCAAATATATAAGGAGCGTTTTTACAATGAAGAAACCCAACATCCTTCTTTGTGCATATGTAATGTCATTCTTATTCCTGCTCTCAGCCTGCAATAAGGGTTCCGATGTATCAGAGACCGATTCACTCGTTCAAACGAGTAGTGAAACCATTGCTTCCGTCCCCGCGACAGAAAGCACGGTTCGAACATTGCCGACCGAGACCCCAACGCCCACCCCTCGGGCTTTTTCGTCGGAACTTCTTCCCGAAGAACGATCGAGTATCACACTCGGCAAACTTTCTCCGGAACATGAATTCTATGGCGAAGTCACTTCGCTCGATCCGGAATGCGCGGACTATATTCAAGAACTTTCAATTTATGACGCGGAGATCGACGATACCTTTATCGTCCATATTTCGTTACCTCCGGACTATGATGAGGGTCAGAAATATCCCTTGGTCCTTCTCACTGACGGCATCTGGCGCTTAAGCGATCACCCCGGGCTTCGACCGATGATGGTCACCGGAGAAATCCGGCCGGTGATTCTGGTCAGCGTCGGTTATCCGAACGGATATGATTACTTAACGATCCGAGAGAGAGATCTGGTCGACGATCCGGAAAGTTATCTGCATTTCATCGTGGATAATCTGGTTCCGTATCTCTCCGAGATCTTCTCGGTCGACAGTCAAGATATGACCATTGCCGGCCATTCCTACGGAGGATACTGGGCATTTTACGCGCTGTTCCATAATGACACGATCGGTAAGAACACGTTTCAGAACTTCTATATCGGCAGTCCTTCATTTCAGGCATCCACGAATTTTCAATATATAGGGAATTTTGCGGAAGAATACTTCGAGCGCAACGCAACTTTGAATTACAATGTGTACGTGTGTGTCGGAGATGATGAACCGGGGTCATTCAAGCTGCCGATCACGGGATTTGTTGACGAATTGAACGCGAGGGATGACACGGAACTTCAGTTGAAATACGAGATCATCGAAGGGTACGGTCACAACACGGTTTTCAAGCCGACGATACGGACCGCGCTTCTGATGTTTTACGGGGACACCGAGCCGGCGGCGGTACCGGATTAATCGCGAGCAGAAGGTGGGTTTGACTATGAAAATTAAAAAAATCATCTTGTTGTGCATCCTGACCGTCACCGTAACCGCTCTGCTTACTTCTTGTTTTTCTCTTTTTGCCACCGAACCGAAGGTCTACTCCCCGGAACTGCTTCCGGAAGAAAGATCGAGCATCGTTTTCGGCAAGCTGTCGAAAGAGCATGAATACTATCAGGAAGTGACGATGATCGACCCTGCATGCGCCGACTATATTCAGGAACTGTCGATTTACGACGCCGAGATCGACGACACATTCACCGTGCACATCTCGCTTCCGCCGGATTACAGCGAGGATCAGAAATATCCGATGGTCGTCATGACGGACGGGGTCTGGCGCTTGAGCGACCACCCCGAACTCCGGCCGATGATGACCAACGGAGAAATCGAAAGTGTGATCCTCGTGAGCATCGGCTACCCCATCGGGTACAAATATCGGGAGATCCGCGCAAGAGACTTGGTTTATGTACCGGAAAGTTTCTTGCATTTTATCGTGGATAATCTGGTTCCGTATCTTTCGGAGATTTACTCGGTCGATCCGGAAAACATGACGTTGACCGGTCATTCCTTAGGCGGATTCTGGACGATTTTCGCGATGTTCAACAACGATACCATCGGCAAAAACACTTTTCAGAACTTTTTGATCGGCAGTCCTTCCTTCAGCGCGTCGACGGGACTGATGTATATCGATGATTTCGAAAAGGCTTATTACGCGCGCAAACAGTCCCTCGATTACAACGTCTACATCGCGGTCGGCGCGAATGAGGACGACGATTTTGTCCTTCCGCTCAACGACTTTGTCGATCGATTGGATGCGCGCAATTATGAGGGACTCCAAATGAAATACGATGTTCTCGAAGGCTATGTTCACGAGACGTCCTTCAAGCCCTCGATCCGGAACGCCCTGCTGATGTTTTACGGAAAGGAAGACTCCTGATCACCGATCGTAAATTGATGCGACACTGTCCGCTTCATTGAAAACAATATATCCCTCAGGTATAATGGTTCGGAATGTGAGGGAGAACAATATACAATGCATAAACTGACACAAAAAGCAGAGCAAGTATCCGGAAAAGAAATCGGTACGGATCTCGATACTTATCGACTTCCGCTTGTTATCGGCGCATTGGTTTTTTTCTCTGTAACCATATTCTCTTTATTGCGTTCCAGCGCCCAACCCTATAGTTACGTTTTGGGTATTTTGGCGGGATCATTTGCTTTTTCACTGATCTTCGCTTTTCGCAAGAAAGCCCCCCGGTTCATCTGGTATATCCTCTCCTTTACCGTCTCGGTCATCGCCTTTGGGATTATAGAATATCTCAGTCGGAACTCCTATCAAAAATATGAAATACCTTTGTCGGTGCTCCAGATCTTTCTGAATCTTGTCTGGTACTGGAGCGCTTTTTGCATTCTTCTTCTTATTACGCGAAGAAGAAGTCTGGCGATGATCGGGCTATTGACGCTCGCGCTGCTGATCGGAAATATCGAATTTTACATGATTAAATTCCGAGGTCGGGTGGTCCTCCCAACGGATCTAAATGCCATCAGAACCGTCGCAAATGTGACGGGATCGTACGATTTCACGCCGGAGGGGCAACAATGGATCGCAATTGGTATTTTCGTCGTTATGATCTCTTTGCTGATCCTCGCATTCAAGTTTAGAAGAGAGCAGGATCAAGTGCATCTGACTGTCCCTAAAGTGATCGTCGGCATATCTATTCCGATCATATGTGTTATCCTTTTTTTCGGAACGTCCATGTTGACAGCTCTGGGCTTTCAGGAGAGCCTATGGAAAACCATGTGGGTTACGGGTGATAACGGGATCGTACTGAATTATGTCGTGAACCTGAAATACAGTAACATTGCCAAGCCCGAGAACTATTCGGCAGCTCTGGCCGATCGTCTGGCGGCGGAGCGATCCGATTCCGCGCAAGATGCCGCCTTCCGCCCGAATGTGATCGTCATAATGAACGAGGCATTTTCGGACTTATCCGTTATCGGCATAGAAACTTCGGAAGATTACCTCCCCTTTTATCATTCGATGAAAGAAGACGCAATTAAGGGGGATTTGCATGTTTCTGTTATGGGCGGGCATACCGCAAGTTCTGAATATGAATTATTGACAGGAAACACCATGGCGTTTATGCCGGAATATACTGTTCCTTACCAGTTGCATGTACGCGAAAACGATTATTCGATCGTCAATCAGTTCAACACCCTTGGTTATCAAACCATTGCCATGCACCCCTATTATGCTTCAGGCTGGAACCGAGTCGCCGTTTATAATCATTTTGGCTTTGATGAGATGCACTTTATTGAGGATTTTGAATCTCCTGAGTACATTCGCGAGTATATTAGCGATGCATCAAACTATGAAAATCTGATCCGCGTTTTTGAAGAAAAAAAGGAGGACGGTCCTCTCTTTGTTTTTAATATCACCATGCAGAATCACGGATACTATGACGATAAAGACGTTTTCGAGGATCCGATAATTATTGAAAACACGGAAGTCGACGATAGCGGGGAATTGATCGTAAATCTTTATCGCGAAAGCGATCGCGCTTTTGAAGATTTGATCACCTACTTCAGAAACGTTGAAGAACCGACTGTGATTGTTTTATTCGGTGATCACCAGCCTACCTTGAACGCCGAATTTTACGCCGAACTCTTTTCGGGGGACAACGATGAGTTCCCGAACAATGTTAATGAGTCTTTGTATGTCGTGCCCTACGTGATTTGGGCCAATTATGATATTCAAGAAGAGCAGGACGTTGATATGTCCCTCAACTATCTGTCGGCTTATCTGATGGAAAAACTCGGTTTGCCGATGACCGGTTACGACAAGTTTTTACTTGCCACCCGAGAGATCCTCCCGTTCATTAACGGACCCTTTGTTTCGGAGACAGGAGTGGAATTCCTTAAGGACAAAACCCTTCTATCCGATGAAGCGCGTGAAGCGCTCTACAACTACGAGGTCATTCAATACTGCGCGGTCGTGGACCGCAAGAATCGCCCGGAAGAGTTCTTCAATTTATACGAATAGGCAAATGCATTTTTCCCGATCATTTCTTCTCGACCATTTCTCCCGTTTCGAGCCCCACACGGAACTGCGTTTCATAGAGTTCCGTGTAGACGCCTCCCCGACCGACCAAGTCGCCGTGCTTCCCGCGTTCCACGATCTGCCCGTCCTGAACGACCAGGATTTCATCGGCCTTCAAGACAGTCGAGAGACGGTGCGCGATGAGGATGCTCGTCCGCGAATTGACAAGCGGGTCAATGGCGTCCCGGATCAGGCTTTCGGAGATCGAGTCCAGCGACGACGTCGCCTCGTCGAAAATCAACACAGCCGGATCCTTCAGAAGAACGCGGGCGATGGAGAGCCTTTGTTTCTCGCCCCCGGAAAGCTTGAGTCCACGATTGCCGACCATTGAGTCAAACCCTTCGGGCTGACTGATGATAAAGTCATAGATATTCGCTTTCTTACAGACCTCGTTCAAATCCTCTTGCGTCGCTTTCGGTTTGGCGTAAAGGAGATTATCACGGATCGTGCCGTTAAAGAGGTACGTGTCCTGAGTCACGACGCCGATACTGCGTCGCAAAAATTCCAGATCGAGCTGTCGCAAATCGAACCCGTCCAAGGTGACACTGCCACCCGTAACATCGTAGAGGCGAGGGATCAGATTGACCATCGTGCTCTTGCCGGATCCCGACGGCCCGACGATCGCAACACTGTTCCCGCTTTCGAGCTCAAAACTCACGTTTTTAAGGATCTGGCGCGACGGCTCATACGAGAAGTCAACGTTTGAGAATCGAATGGTCCCGACCGCACGCTCCGGTATGATCGCGTCCGGTGCGTTTTGAATCTCCACCGGCATATCGTAATACTCGAAAATGCGTGTGAACAGGGCCATCGAGCGGATCCAGTCGACCTGGATGCTCATCAGCGAGTTGACCGGCGCGTACATCCTTCCGAGCAACGCGACGAGTACGATGACATCGCCGACGGTAAGGCTTGAATCATACCGCATCATCAGAATGCCGCCGACCAAATAGATCAACATCGGTCCGATGCTCGAAAAGGTATTGAGCGCAACGCGGAACCATCGCCCGGCCATGCTCTCCCGGATATTCAGGCGAACCATGCTTCGGTTGGCGTCCTCATATCGGGTCGCTTCGTGCTCCTCCTTCGCGAAAAGCTTCACGAGCGTCTGTCCGCTCACCGAAAGTGTCTCGTTCAAGATCCCGTTGATCTCGTCGTTTTTCGCCTGTGACTCACGGGTCAGATCCCAGCGCGTCTTTCCGGCTTTTCGGGTCGGAAGGGCAAAAAGAGGGACAATGACCATGCCGACCAGCGCCAGGATCCAGTTCTTGCTGAACATCGCAACCAATGCGACGACCAGCGTGATCGAGTTGGAAAGGATACTCGAAAGCGTACCGGTGATGACCTGCTGGACGCCCGAAATATCGCTCGTCATGCGCGTGATGATATCGCCCTGATTGTTCGCGGTAAAGAATCGGCTCGACATCGCCTGAAGATGTCGGAACATACTGTTGCGCATATCGAAAGTGATATGCTGGGCGATCCATGTGTTGAGGTAGCTTTCGAGAACGCCGATCAGGTTGG
>JAFGGR010000234.1 GCA_016930475.1 Clostridiales bacterium
AGCGGAGGACAATAACGCAATCGAGAATACGACAAATTGCATAAAACAAAAGCGCATCGCGTAGAAACGGCTTAACATTTTGCCAAAATGCAAGAAAACACGGAAGAACTTGCAAATTGCAATTGACACAGCGCTTTTCACGGAGTAATATAACACCATAAACAGAGACGTTGAGACCGATTTTTCGGCCTGACGTCTTTTCTTTTATCAAGAGGAGGTGGATCAATGTTATCGTCGGTAAGTACAATTTGGGTCCTGGTCGCGGCGGCGCTGGTGTTCTTCATGCAGGCCGGATTCGCGATGGTGGAAACGGGCCTCACCCGGGCCAAAAATGCGGGAAATATCCTGATGAAGAACATGATGGATTTCTCGATCGGAACGCTCCTGTTCTGGGTATTCGGGTTCGGGATCATGTTCGCGGGTTCCGGCGCACTTTTCGGAGGCCTTGACTTCCTGAGCCGCGGAAGTTATGCGGATATTCTCCCGGCGGGCGTATCGAAGTATGCCTTTATGATCTTTCAGACCGTCTTCTGCGCGACGGCCGCGACGATCGTGTCGGGCGCGATGGCGGAGCGGACAAAATTCCTGTCGTACTGTATCTACAGCGCGGTCATCAGCGGGATCATCTACCCGGTCAGCGGTCACTGGATCTGGGGCGGGGGCTGGTTGGCTCAGCTCGGCTTTCATGATTTTGCGGGATCGACCGCCGTACACATGGTCGGCGGCGTCTCGGCCCTGATCGGCGCGATCATATTAGGGCCCCGTATCGGAAAATACGACAAGAAAGGCAAATCCAAGGCGATCCCCGGCCACAGCCTCACACTGGCTGCGCTCGGCGTATTCATCCTTTGGTTTTGCTGGTTCGGATTTAACGGCGGATCTACGGTTTCTGCCGAGGGCGACGCGATTCCTGCGATGGACTCGATTTTTGTAACGACCAACCTGGCTGCCGCAGCCGCTGCGTTCGCCGTGTTGCTCTTAACATGGATCCGTTACAAGAAACCCGACGTTTCGATGACCTTAAACGGTGCCCTTGCCGGATTGGTCGGCATTACCGCAGGATGTGACGCGGTCACCCCGAGCGGTGCGGCGGCGATCGGTATCATCAGTGGCATCCTGGTTTTTGTCGGGATCGAGTTTGTCGATAAAATCGCCAAAGTCGACGATCCGGTCGGTGCGGTCGGCGTCCATGGAATTTGCGGCGCGGCCGGAACGATCATGGTCGGGCTGTTCGCGACGGACGGCGGTCTGTTCTACGGCGGAGGATTCAAGATGCTCGGTATCCAATCTCTCGGAGTCATCTCCGTGATCGGTTGGGTCGCTGTTACGATGACCGTCGTCTTCCTGATCATCAAGAAAACCGTCGGACTCCGTGTTCCGAAGGAAGAGGAGATCCTTGGACTCGATATCTGCGAACATGGACTCGAGAGTGCGTACGCCGACTTTTCGATCATCGATCGCAGTGGTTTAGATCTGGTGACGAACGGCTCCGCAGCATTGGTCGCTCCGATGCCGGAGGGTACGGTCCACATCGATGAAGCGATTCCCGTTCAGATGAAGACCGCAACGGCGACGCCGGTCGCATCGGATGTCTCGATCACCAAAATTGAAATCATCACGAAGCAGAACAAGTTTGAAGTGCTGAAGGAAGCGATGGATCAAATCGGCATCACCGGAATGACCGTCACCCAAGTCCTCGGATACGGGGTACAGGGAGGGCGGACCGAGTACTACCGCGGTATCAAGATGGAGACGACGCTTCTGCCGAAGATCAAGGTGGAGATCGTTGTCAGTAAGGTTCCGGTTGACCTGGTGGTCGCGGAGGCCAAGAAAGCTCTCTACACCGGAAATATCGGCGACGGAAAGATCTTCATCTATAAGACATTGAACGTCATCAAAGTCCGAACCGGCGAAGAAGGCTACGACGCGCTTCAGGACGTCGAGTAAAAATCGGAAGAACAAAGCAGAGACGCGGCCGCATCCCCCATGCGGTCGCGTTTTCATTTGTGCAAAATAAGAGAGAAACGATCCTTCCCCACAAACGCCTTTGGATCAGAGGATAAAAAGCACGAGCAAATATCCGATCCCCACCGAGAGTACGTTACTGATGCTGTGAATCGCCATCGAATAGTAGACGCTCTTGGTCTTCAGAAAAACGAAGCCCTGCACGGTACCGAGCACGAACGCGAAGATCAGCTGAATTACGTCGTATCCGAGAGAGAGGCCGGTCGGGCCAAACGACCATCTGATATGCGCGATCGAAAAGAGCAGCGCGACAATCAGCACATTGACGGTGTCGGCGATTTTCGAGCGACTACGCATAACATATGCGAGAAAAACGATCGGCAGGGCACGGAACAGAATCTCCTCGGACGGGCCGCTGAGAAAGAGCTGAAACGCCAACGTGCCCGCGATATTACGCGCGGTGAGCGGATAACCGTAGGGCGTGATCAAGTCGAAGGCGTACCCGATGATGTAAGAAAGGATCATATATCCGAAGAGCACGGCGCTCATGATGCCGACGAGTTTCAACCCGAGCCGGACCTCTCCCGCCCGAAAACCGAAATCGATCCGAAGGAGCTTGGCGAGAAGAAGAATCAGAACAAGCGCGATCGCCGCTTGAATGACATGATGGACGCAGTTTGCCATAAACGCATTGTCCGGAT
>JAFGGR010000235.1 GCA_016930475.1 Clostridiales bacterium
CCGGCCGCGGAGCGGCCCGGCTTCGCCGGGGCGCCGGCGGACAAAAGCGCGCGCGTGTTCTCGGTCAGGAATTCCATCGCGAAGTAAATACCGGATAACTCACGCCCCGGAATGCTCAGATCTCTCGGTTTTTCCGCGCCGACGCAGAAAACGACCGCGTCGTTTTCGGAAAGCAAGCG
This sequence comes from Clostridiales bacterium, assembly GCA_016930475.1. Taxonomy (GTDB): domain Bacteria; phylum Bacillota; class Clostridia; order Saccharofermentanales; family Saccharofermentanaceae; genus JAAYCT01. Next base: position 180 of record JAFGGR010000235.1, read on the forward strand.
CTCGATCGGGAGATCCTTTCCCGCTTCAACGCCCAAAACAAAGGAAATTTCCGATTCCTCCATCAACGTGATCCTTCGCATTACGATGGATTTGTCCAACTTCATATTCGGGATCCCGTACATCAAAAGCCCGCCCGGGCGATCTTCTTTCTCATAAACGGTGACCGCATGACCCGCGCGGTTCAACTGATCGGCACACGCGAGCCCGGCCGGTCCGGATCCGATCACGGCGACTTTTTTGCCCGAGCGAACGGCGGGGATATACGGCTGAACCAGTCCTTCCTCGAAGGCCTTTTCAATGATATGGACCTCGTTTTGCTTGATCGTCACCATCGGATCGTGAATCCCGACGGTGCACGCGTCCTCACACGGCGCCGGACAGACTCTTCCGGTAAACTCGGGGAAATTATTCGTCTTCATCAGACGACGATATGCGTCCTCCCACTGACCTCGATATAAAAGCTCATTCCACTCCGGGATCAAATTGTTGATCGGACACCCCGAAACCGCGCCGTCATAGATCGCACCAACATGGCAGAACGGGATTCCGCAGTCCATGCATCGCGCCGCTTGCTTGCGTTGCTTTTCGTCCGAAAACACTCGATGGAATTCGCTATAATCCGAAATTCTTTCCTCGGGGGAACGATCCCTCGGAAGATCGCGCGGAAACAACATAAACCCGTCCGATTGTGCCATGCCTCGTCCCCCCTTTCTAACTGCCGCTTTGTTCCGATGCGCCCTTGAACCGCTCCTCGAAAGCCGCCATGATCGCATCCGCTCCGTGTAATCCGTCCTCTTCTTTCCGGCTGATCGCGCGAAGCATCTGCTCGTACTCCGTCGGGATGATCCGAACAAAAAGCGAAGCGCTGTTCTCAAAGTCCTTAAGAATCGCCGCCGCCTTCTCACTTTCGGTATAGCGGTGATGCTTTTCGATCAACGCCCGTACCGTTTCCTTCTCCCGTTCATCGAGGCCCTCAGGGCAATCCAGATGAACCATTTCCGTGTTACAGCGATTTCGGAACACGCCGTCCGGATCGTATACATATGCGATCCCTCCGGACATGCCCGCCGCGAAATTCCGCCCGGTCCTGCCGAGGATAACGACCTTTCCTCCGGTCATGTATTCACATCCGTGATCTCCGCAACCTTCGACGACCGCCGACGCGCCGCTGTTTCGGACGCAAAATCGTTCACCGGCCGTCCCGCGAATAAAGACCTCCCCGGACGTCGCTCCGTAAAGAGCGGTGTTTCCGACTGTGACGCCGTCGTTCCCGGTCCGTGCCGAATCCGGGTGATCCCGAACGACGATTATTCCTCCCGATAAACCTTTGCCCAGGTAATCGTTCGCGTCGCCGCGAAGCACAAGCGTCAGCCCGCGCGGAATAAACGCGCCGAAGCTCTGTCCGGCCGAACCGGTGAAATCGATACGGATCGTTTCCTCCGGAAGTCCCTCGCTCCCGTATTTGGCGGTGATCTCGGCGCCCAACGACGTTCCGACCGCCCGATTGACGTTTCGGATCGAAAGTGACGCCGTTGTCTTGGTTTTCCCGGAAAGCGATTTCTCGCACAAAGGGATCAATATTCGGTGATCCAGGGTCTCCCCGAGCCCGTGCTCCTGCGCATGAAGGCTGTGAAGATCCTTTGCCTCGCAATCGGTCGGTCTCCACAGAATGGTCGACAAATCGATCTTTTTCGCTTTTCGAAAAGCGACATTGCGCATCGGTCGCAAGAGATCCGAGCGCCCGATCATCTCGTCCATCGTCCGAAATCCGTGCTCGGCCATATACTCGCGGATCTCCGTCGCGATAAATCGCATAAAGTTAATGACGTATTCCGGCTTCCCGGCAAAGCGCGCGCGAAGCTTCGGATTCTGGGTCGCGACTCCGGTCGGACAGGTATCCAAATTGCACACCCGTATCATCACGCAACCGAGCGTGATCAGGGGTGCGGTCGCGAATCCGAATTCTTCCGCACCAAGGAGCGCGGCAACGATGACATCCCGTCCGGTCAGCAATTTACCGTCGACCTCGACCGTGATCCGACTTCTCAAATCGTTGAGCATCAATGTTTGTTGCGTTTCCGCCAACCCGAGTTCCCACGGCAATCCGGCATTGCGGATGCTCGTTCTCGGCGACGCACCGGTCCCGCCGTCGTAGCCGCTGATGAGAACGACGTCGGCACGCCCCTTTGCCACCCCCGCGGCCACGGTCCCGACCCCGGCCTCTGAAACCAACTTAACGGTGACACGCGCGTATTTGTTGGCGTTTTTCAAGTCAAAGATCAGCTCCGCCAAATCTTCGATCGAATAAATGTCATGGTGCGGCGGTGGCGAGATCAACCCGACTCCGGGCGTCGAGTGCCGCGTTTGCGCGATCCAGGGATAGACCTTTTGACCGGGCAACTGACCGCCCTCGCCGGGCTTGGCTCCCTGTGCCATTTTGATTTGTAGCTCTTTCGCGCTGAACAAATACGATGAGGTCACGCCGAATCGTCCCGATGCGATCTGCTTGATCGCGCTGTTCTTCAAATCCCCGTTGGGAAGAATATTGAAACGCTCGGGATCCTCTCCCCCCTCACCCGAATTACTCTTTCCGCCGATCCGGTTCATCGCGATCGCCAGGGTCTCATGTGCCTCCCGGCTAATCGATCCGTAGGACATCGCACCGGTTTTGAATCGTCGAACAATGTGTTCGACCGGCTCGACCTCCTCGATCGGGATCGAGGTTTTGGTCGGGACGAACTCGAGAAGGCCGCGAAGGGTACACGCGCTCCGGGTCCGCTCGTTGATCGCTTTGCTGTAACTCTTAAACAACTCGTAATCACCGGTACGGGTCGCTTGTTGAAGTAAGCCGACGGTCTCGGGATTGATCAGGTGATACTCGCCGTTGTTACGCCATTGAATATAACCGCCGGACTCAAGACCCGGGTCGGTCTCGTTGTCGCCGAATGCCGCAACGTGACGCATTGCGGTTTCCTCGGCGATTTCCTCAAGTCCGATCCCGCCGATTCGGCTTGTCGTTTTCGTAAAGTACCGCTCGATCACG
>JAFGGR010000236.1 GCA_016930475.1 Clostridiales bacterium
CCGGACGCGTACATCCGAGGGAGGAAACATGATCGGGATCAATCCATATTTCGCGCGGCTTCGCGGAGGATACTTATTCGCGGAAATCGCCAAGAGGACGGAGGAGTATCGCCGCCTCAACCCCGATAAGGAATTGATTCGATTGGGGATCGGAGACGTGACCCAGCCGTTGGTGCCGGAAGTCATCCGGGCGATGCACGGGGCGGTCGACGAGATGAGCCGGGAGGATACTTTTCGCGGCTACGGACCGTATTACGGTTATGATTTCCTGGTCCGCGCGATCATCGAAAACGACTACGCGAAAAGAGGCGTTACGGTCGGAGAAGACGAAGTTTTTGTAAATGACGGCTGTAAAAGCGATTCGTCCGGTATCCTGGATCTTTTTTCGGAAGAAACATCGATCGCCGTGTGTGACCCGGTCTACCCGGTTTATGTCGACGCGGCGGTGATGTCCGGTCGCGGCGGCGTATTTGACGAGAAGACAGAGGCTTTCAGTCGAATAGATACGCTTCGATGTGATGCGGCGAACGGCTTTCTGCCGATCGTCCCGGACGCAGACGCGCCCGACGCTTTTCGCGGGTTGATCTTCCTTTGTTTTCCGAATAATCCGACCGGGAAGGCGATCGGACGGGAGGACCTGAAGGCATGGGTCGAGTATGCGAATCGGACCGACAGCGTCATCCTTTATGACTCCGCTTATGAGGCGTATATTTCGGAGGATCTGCCGCATTCGATCTTTGAGATCGAGGGCGCGCGGACCTGCGCGATCGAATTGCGAAGCTTCTCGAAAACAGCCGGTTTCACCGGTGTTCGTTGCGGCTACACGGTCATTCCGACCGAGCTCAAGAGGGACGGGACAAGGATCCGGGATCTGTGGGCCCGAAGACAGGCGACTCACTTCAACGGGGTTTCGTATATCACCCAACGGGCGGCCGAAGCGGTGTATTCAAAGGTCGGAAAGCGCCAGACCGAAGGGGTCGTGCGGTATTATCTGGAGAACGCGCGCGTGCTTCGACAGGGTCTTTCGGAATGCGGATTCAAGGTGAACGGCGGCGTGAACGCTCCGTACCTCTGGGTCGAGACGCCCGAAAAGAAGGCCTCATGGGCGTTTTTCGATGAACTTCTGGAAAAACATGCCATCGTCGTCACGCCCGGCTCCGGATTCGGTGCGGCCGGAGAAGGATATTTTCGGATCACGGCGTTCGGCAGTTGGGAAAATGCCAGTAAGGCGATTTTACGACTCAAAGCCGGGGACTATGCGGGAAACGGAAGGAGAGGATAATGATGAGCGAAGAGGAGAGAAATACTGTCGGCGAGGAGATTCGTGAAGTTCGGAAGGATCCCGTTAAGTACATTTTTGTGACCGGCGGCGTCGTTTCCGGTCTCGGAAAAGGCATCACCGCGGCCTCGCTCGGCCGTCTTCTCAAGTGTCGGGGAATTCGGGTGACGATGCAAAAATTCGACCCGTACCTCAATATCGATCCGGGCACGATGAACCCGTATCAGCATGGGGAAGTCTTTGTGACGGACGACGGAGCGGAGACCGATCTCGACCTAGGGCACTACGAGCGATTCATCGATGAGAATCTATCTCAAAATGCCAATGTGACTGCGGGAAGGGTGTACCACACGGTTTTGGCAAAGGAGCGCCACGGTGATTATCGAGGAGGGACGGTTCAGGTCATCCCACATGTGACGAATGAAATAAAGGAGCGTCTTCGCGCCGATAAAGACGGTTATGATATCGCCATCATCGAGATCGGCGGCACGATCGGAGACATCGAATCCCTGCCGTTTATCGAGGCGGCCCGACAGTTTTCGGCGGATATCGGCCGGGAGAACTGCATTTTTGTACATGTAACCCTAGTCCCTTATCTGTCGGCCTCTCAGGAACAGAAGACCAAGCCGACCCAGCATTCGGTCAAGGAGGTTCTGTCGCATGGGATCCAGCCGGACATTTTAGTGTGCCGGACCGAGGTCGGACTGACCGCAGAGCTCAAGGACAAGATCGCCCTTTTTTGCAACGTGCCGGCGGACTGTGTGATCGAAAACCGTGATATGCCTCTTTTGTACGAGGTGCCGCTCGCGCTCGAGGCGCAGCATTTCGCGGACATCGTCTGCAGGAAATTCGGGATCTCCCGGTGTGTACCCGATATCGCGGAGTGGACGAACTTGGTACACAGTCTCAATTGTCCCAAAAGTACGACGACGATCGCGATTGTCGGAAAATACACGGGGCTTCACGACGCCTATCTTTCGGTGGTCGAGGCACTCACACATGCCGGCGCGTTTAATTCGACAAAAGTCTCGATCCGGTGGGTCGAGTCCGATACCGTGACGGACGAGAGCGCTCCGTCGATTTTCGAGGGGGTCGGGGGAATACTCGTTCCCGGAGGATTCGGGACCCGCGGGGTCGAGGGGAAGATCGCCGCGGCGCGATTCGCGCGCGAGAACGGCGTCCCTTATTTCGGGATCTGTCTGGGAATGCATGTTGCAATGATCGAATTTGCCCGACATGTATTAGAATATAAGGAGGCAAACAGTTCGGAACTTTGTCCGGACACACCGGATGCGGTGATCGACTTAATGCCGGATCAGAACGGGATCGAGAATTTAGGCGGAACGATGCGGCTCGGTAAGTATCCGTGCCGCCTCTCGAAAAACTCCGCCGCGCGGCGCATTTACGGAGAAGAGATGATTTTCGAGCGGCACCGGCACCGTTATGAGGTGAACAACAAGTACCGCGAGCAATTTGAACAAGCCGGGATGAAGATGTCGGGCGTGTCCCCGGACGGAAGGATCGTTGAGATGATCGAACTTCCCGACCATCCGTGGTTTGTTGCCTGCCAGTTCCATCCCGAATTCAAATCCAGACCGAACCGGGCGCACCCGCTATTCGCTGATTTTATTCGAGCCGCGATAAGCGTGGGAACGACCGCAAAGAGAGGATGACGATGCTATGAACGGATATCCGGAAGCACAGGGACTGTATCGTCCGGATTTTGAGCGCGACGCGTGCGGTATTGCCGTGGTCGCTGACATTAACGGAAAGAAATCGCATGAGATCGTCCGCGACGGGCTGGAGATCCTATTAAATCTCGAGCATCGCGGTGGCTCGGGGAGCGACCCGAAGACCGGTGACGGCGCGGGGATCCTCCTGCAGTTGCCGGATCGGTTTTTCAGAAAAGTATTGACGGGAATCGATTTACCGGAGGTTGGAAAATACGGCGTCGGCATGTTGTTCATGCCCAGGATCTCGGAAGCTCGGGAGGCTTGTGCCAAGCTGATTCTGGGGATCGCTGGCGAACTGGGGCTTCGGGTGATCTGTCGTCGGGATCTTCCCGTCAATGATTCGATCCTCGGGGAGACAGCCAGGGAGTGCCGGCCGCATTTCGCGCAGTTCTTTTTCGAGCGGCCGGAATGGGTCTTGACGGAAGAGGCCTTCGAGAGGGTTCTCTATGTCATGCGCAAGCAGTGCGAGCAGTTGGCACCGGCGTTTCTGAAAAAGAACGGGGAGGGCTTCTATTTCGCGAGCCTTTCATCCCGGACCATCGTTTATAAGGGGATGCTTACCGTTAAGCAGATGGACGCCTTTTATATGGATCTCGCCGATCTGGATCTGATGTCCGCGCTTGCGCTCGTGCACTCGAGGTATAGCACGAACACGTTTCCGAGCTGGGAGCGCGCCCACCCGTACCGTTACCTGATCCACAACGGAGAGATCAACACGATCCGCGGAAACATCAACGCGATGCACGCCCGCGAGTCGCACCTTGAGACGGAGTGGTTCGAGCACGAGGTCGAGAAGATCCTTCCGGTCATCAACGAAAACGGAAGCGACTCGGCGATGTTCGATAACTGCCTCGAGTTCCTGATGCTGTCCGGTCGGCCGATCGAACATGCCGCGATGATGATGGTCCCCGAACCCTGGTCACACCGCGATGACTTAAGCGATGAGCGCAAGGCGTTCTTCGAGTATCACAGTATGCTGATGGAGCCCTGGGACGGGCCCGCAGCGATGGCGATGACGGACGGCAGAAGGATCTGTGCGCTTCTGGACCGCAACGGACTGCGGCCTTCCCGGTATTTGGTGACGAAGGACGGCCGGGTGATCCTGGCGTCCGAGACCGGCGTTCTCAATATCCCGGAGGAACGGATCGCGCATAAGAATCGTTTGAGGCCGGGAAAAATGATCGTGATCGATACCGAGCGCGGTCAGATCATCGGTGACGACGAGATCAAGGAAGAGCTTGCGCGGCAACATCCCTATCGCGAGTGGCTGGAACGATTCTCGGCGACGACGGGCTCGTTGATCGGAGAAGAGAAACCGCACGAGGACGAAGTGGCGGAGAAAACACCGCTCGAGTCGCTGCAAAAGGCGTTCGGCTATACGCTTGAGGATATACGCATGACCTTATTGCCGATGGCCAGGGAGGGTGCCGAGCCGGTCGGATCGATGGGCGACGACACTCCGCTGGCGGTGCTTTCCGAAAAGCCGCAGCTGCTTTTCGAGTATTTCCAGCAACAGTTCGCGCAGGTGACCAACCCGCCGATCGATGCACTCAGAGAGAAGATCGTCGTTTCCGAGAGTGTCTGTCTCGGCGCGGAGGGAAACGTGATACGGCCTGTGCCGGAGGACGCGCACAAAATCATTCTGCCGCACCCTATCCTTCTCGGACCGGAGGCGGAGATCCTTCGGTCTGCGGATACGGAGGGGTTTCGCGCAGCGACGCTGTCGCTTTTGTACCCCGCCGGCGGAAACGGAGAGGTGCTCGAAGCGCACTTGGAGCGGCTTTTTGAGAGGGCGGAGCGCGCTCTCGATGAGGGCGCGAATCTATTGATCCTCACAGACCGGGGTGTGTGCGAGAAAAAGTGTTCGATCCCCTCGCTTCTCGCTGTGTCCGGACTGCACCAACACATGACGCGCAAGCGCCGGAGAAAAGATTTCAGCCTGATCCTCGAATCCGGAGAGCCGCGCGACTCACATCAAATGGCACTGCTGATCGCGTTCGGCGCGTCGGCGATCCATCCGTATCTGGCGATTCGTACGATCGAGGAACAGATCCGGACCGGGACACTGACCCTGACCCTCGAAAAGGCACTCGATAACTACGTCAAGGCCTGCGTTAAAAGCATCGTAAAAATTCTTTCGAAGATGGGGATCTCGATCATGCAGAGTTACCGGGGATCCCAGAACTTTGAGGCGCTCGGGATCGGACCGGAGGTGGTCGAGCGGTATTTTACCAATACGACGAGCCGGATCGGCGGCATCGGTCTTCCGGAGATCGCCGGGGAGACCGCGATGCGTCACGCGGCGGCGTTCACGTCGAACCGGACCGATCCGGGACTTTCCTCCGGCGGGAATTTTCAGTGGCGCAAGGACGGGGAATATCACCTTATCAATCCCGAGACGGTCGTCCTGTTACAACAGGCCGTTCGAGCCGGAGATTACGAGTTATTTAAGAAATACAGTCGTGCGGCGAACGAGAGGAGCCGAAGCGCGTGCACCCTGCGCGGGCTTTTGGAGTTTGTCCCGACCAAAGATTCCGTTCCGATCGAGGAGGTCGAGCCGGTCGAACGAATCGTCCGCCGGTTCAAGACCGGTGCTATGTCCTACGGTTCGATCAGCAGAGAGGCACATGAGACGCTCGCCGTCGCCATGAACCGACTCGGCGGAAAGAGCAATTCGGGAGAGGGCGGGGAGGACCCGGAGCGATTCAAGATCCTTCCGGACGGCGACTCGAAAAACAGCGCCATCAAACAGATCGCATCGGGGCGCTTCGGAGTGACCGCGTCTTATCTTTTCAGCGCCAAGGAGCTTCAGATCAAGATGGCGCAGGGAGCAAAGCCCGG
>JAFGGR010000237.1 GCA_016930475.1 Clostridiales bacterium
AACAGGACTTGAACCTGCACGACCTTGCGATCACTAGCACCTGAAGCTAGCGCGTCTGCCAATTCCGCCATTCCCGCAGAACAGAATTCATAATACAATATAGGTAGGAAAATCGCAAGACTAAAATTGATCGTGATACAATACATGAAGTGATGATTAGAGGATAAATACGATGGAAAACAGAAAACTCTCTGAATTTAAAAAATTCATCTCCGGGAAAAAGGTCGCGGTGCTCGGTGTCGGGATCTCGAACCGACCGCTGATCCGATACATTTATTCTCTCGGCGCGAAAATCACCGCTTTCGACTTGTTGGACCCGGAAGACCGGGTGCTGAAGAAGACTATAGCGGATTTCGAGTCGGAAGGGATCCATATCAACTGGTCCTGCGGGAAAAATTATTTAAGAAACCTTCCCGGACAAGGTTTTGAGATCGTTTTTCGTACACCGAAACTAAGGCCGGATATTCCCGAAATTATGCAGGCGGTAAAAGAAGGCGCGGTTCTGACCTCGGAAATGGAAGTGTTTTTAAGCCTCTGTCCCGCAAGAATATTCGCGGTGACCGGAAGTGACGGAAAAACCACCACAACCACGCTGATCTCTCTGTTTTTGAAGGCGGCCGGATACAAAGTCTATGTCGGAGGCAATATCGGAACTCCGCTGCTGAATCAGATTGATAATATCAAGGAACCTGATTTCGTCGTTCTGGAACTGTCATCGTTTCAACTGATGACGATGAAGATCCCGATCGACGACGCGGTCATCACAAATATTTCGCCAAACCATCTGGACTTTCATAAAAACTATGAAGAGTATATCCGCGCGAAAACGCAGCTTTTCACAACTCAGCCGTTCTGGGGAAGATTGGTTATCAACGCCGATAATGACATCACACGCTTGTTTAATGCCAAAGCGCGCGGACGGGTGGCGTATTTTTCGTGGAGTAAACAAACGACACTACCCGGCGCCGGCGAAAATCCGATCCATGATCGCGTGTATGTGGATGACGGCGCAATATGGATATCTTCCGGCGGTGTGGATACTCATATGGTTTCGATCGGAGATATTATTGTCCCCGGCCGGCACAATGTCGAAAACTTCATGACAGCGGCTATGGCTGTTTTCCCTTATATCCGACCGGAGCACGTTTCGACCGTCGCCCGGTCCTTCACAGGGGTCGAGCACCGGATCGAGTTGGTCGCCACCATCAATGGGATCCGTTATTTTAACAGTTCGATCGATTCAAGTCCAAACCGAACGATCCACACCATGGAAGCACTCGCGGATCGCGGAGACCGGGGTGTGATCATTGCCGGCGGTCAAGATAAAAAATGTGATTACACCGGATTGGGACGCGCGATCCTTAAAGTATGTGATCGCATTGTTCTTTGCGGGGAGAACGCGGACCTCATTCAAAATACGATCGAGGCGGAATGTGAACCGGGATCGTATCAGATCAAAAGAGCCGCCGATTATGAAGAGGCGCTTTGTTGGGCGACGGAACAGGCCAAGCCCGGAGAAGTGGTAATATTGTCCCCGGCCGGAACGAGCTATGATTTTTTCCGGCATTTTGAAGAGCGGGGAAACTTTTATAAAGAGCTGGTCAACAAACTGGCGACTAAGGAGTAATCGTGAAATCGAAGGCTTTTTCGACGGTACGATCGAAATTCACTGGATTGCGGCTATTGACTCGTTCTGAAGATTATGGTAATTTGAACTCCATCGGAAGTGATTCCGATCGCACCTTGTCAATCAAACTGATGATCAACACGATGATAAGGACCAGTAGAAGAACCGTCCGGACCCCAGAGAGCCGCTGTCTGGTGTGAAGCGGTGTCGGAGAGTCTTTGAACTCACCTTGGAGTGTACTCGTTGAAAGCATATTGTGATTAGACGGAGTCGGAGGCCGACCGATATAGCGGCAGGATATCAGACATGGGTCTCGTATCCGGTGAGTGCGCCCTTTGGGCGAATTGGAGTGGTACCGCGGAAGTATACCTTTCGTCTCTTTTGAAATAGAGACGGGAGGTTTTTTTATGTTCGAAAACTTTTTAATTATACGAAGGAGGAAAATGGATTGCCGATCGCGTAAATCGCGGATCGGCTCGATCCTTGCTTTCCTATGACGAAATATCGCAGGAAAGATCTTCCATATTCGAACTATTAAGAATTTATAAACGGAGGAAATGATTATGAACTACAAAAGATACAGCCGAGTCCCGCAAGTACCTATACAGAGCCGCACCTGGCCGACTCGAATCATCGAAAAGGCACCGATTTGGTGCAGTGTCGATCTGCGTGACGGAAACCAGGCGTTGGAAGTTCCGATGACACTCTCGCAGAAGCTCAAGTTTTTCGAGTTTCTGGTTGAGATCGGCTTCAAGACGATCGAGATCGGTTTCCCGGCTGCGTCGGAGACCGAATACGAATTCGCCCGCTATCTGATCGACAACAACCTGATCCCCGATGATGTGGCGATCCAGGTGCTGACTCAGTCCAGAGAGCACATTATCACGCGTACGATGGAAGCCCTGCGCGGAGCCCCCAAGGCGGTCGTACACCTCTACAATTCGACATCGACCCTCCAGCGCGATGTGGTATTTAATTTCGGCAAGAAAGAATGCATCGAATTGGCGGTTTCCGGCGCGAAAATGATCAAGGATGCGATCGAAATGGACACGAGCCGCACGGAATGGATTTGCGAATACTCACCGGAGAGCTTTTCGGGCACAGAACCGGACTTTGCCGTCGAGATATGCGACAACGTCCTCGACGTATGGCAACCGACCGAAGACAATAAAGCGATCATCAACCTCCCCGGAACGGTCGAGATGGCTTCTCCGAATGTATATGCCGATCAAGTTGAGTACTTTTGCACGAACACACGTTGGCGTAAGCAGATGATCGTTTCCATTCATCCGCATAATGACCGCGGAACTGCGGTCGCGGCGACCGAACTGGGTATGATGGCCGGCGCGGATCGTGTTGAGGGCACGCTTTTCGGGAACGGCGAGCGCACAGGGAATGCGGACATCGTCACAATCGCCATGAATTTGTTTATGCATGGTATTGATCCTGAATTGGATTTCTCGGACATGAATCGAGTGGTCGAAATGTATGAAGAATGCACCGGACTTGAGGTCCATGTTCGCCATCCATGGGCCGGAAAGCTCGTATTTACGGCATTCTCCGGTTCTCACCAGGATGCGATCAACAAGGGATTGAAGCGCATGAAACAACACCCGGATCATTGGGAAGTTCCCTATTTGCCGATCGATCCGAGGGATGTCGGCAGAGACTACGCGCCGATTATACGTATCAACAGCCAGTCGGGGAAGGGAGGAGTCGCTTATGTCCTGGAAAGCAACTTCGGACTTCAACTCCCGAAAACCTTCCAGAAGGACTTCGGCGTGGTTTGCACCAATTTGTCCGACAAGAAGCATTGCGAGCTCAAACCTCAGGAAATTTTCGAGCTGTTTGATGATATCTATGTAAATGTCAAGTATCCTTATGAATTGTCGGGATACAGGGAGGACTCGCTCGATGAGAGCCATGTTAACGTCGAGGCGAACATCAAGACTCCGGATGGAAGCATGACCATTCGCGGCTCCGGTAACGGATTACTTGACGCGTTCTGCGACGGTATCGAAAAAGCTCTGAACATTAAGTTCACGATCACGTCGTATCATGAGCACGCGATGGAAAGCGGATCGGATTCCGCGGCCATAACATATGTCGAAATCGCGGATGATCAAGGAGCAAAGCATCTCGGCGCCGGTATATCAAGTTCGGTAACCAAATCATCGCTTCGCGCAGTCGTCAGTGCCATGAACCGAATGATCAATCAAAAGACGCCGGATAACGGTAAAAAGTAATCGATTAATTTATTCCGAAACGATGTACGGATCATTTCATACAAAATAAAAAGATCGAAGAATCGGTGTTAAAGCCGATTCTTCGGCGTATAAAATCAATTCATCGATAAATGGATCTATAATTTAAAAATTGATTTCAGAAAGAATATAATGAACGAATATTTCAAAGGGAATGAAATAAATCGCAGGATCAGAACGATGTATCCACGAAATGCGACAACGATCTTTATGTGAAAGACCGGAAGGGATCAGTTGTTGACTCTGGAAAAGAAAGAATTAATTAAATTCGTGAGCAGGCCCTCAAATCAAGCGATTTTAGTCCCTCCAATTAAACAAAACATACATTTTGTTTAATTAGGCTATGTTCTCCTGCGGATATTAATCCCCTTATGTCTCTTTCGATGTTGCGGTTGTCGTCGTCGAGTCGGTTGCGAAAGTAACCACCTTATTGTTTGTATCCACTTCAAAAGGATCTTTCTCGGTCATCTCGTCGACATGCTCGATGCCGAGCATTTTCTTGTACTGCTCCGAATCGATCAGCGGTAAGATCGAGCGATATGCCAAGATGATTAATAGAGCAATGACTCCTGCGATCAAAAGGTTGCGAATGATATGGATGGACTTTTGTTTGCGGAAACGACTGTCTATATGGGATTGGGTCGTGTAACCGACCAAGACGTAGATTCGATTGGCACTGGTACGTTTCGGTAGCCTCTTCTTCTCGTTTGCTTTGGTTTTATAACAATTTGCGATTCTTGACGGAATATTCTTAAAGTATTGTATTGTAGTGCGATACATAGAAATCACAATGGCTTGAATTCGTTTACCGAATCGAACATACCATGAAATATTCGCTATATTCATTGGATTTGCGTTTTGAACGGACATCAAATCACCCTTCGTCGATTTTTGATTATTATAGCATATTCTATTCAGTAGTGGTGTTTCCATAAACGAACAATCGTTTGACATCGCGAAATCACAATGATAGTATAACTGTGAGTATACACTAACTTCCGGCGGAGGCGCTTATGGAAAACAAGTATAAATTCACACGTAGTAATCTGGATCACACGGTCGAGACCGTTTATACGTATATCGTCTCTTTCATCCGAAGTGAGGGTTACCCGCCGTCTGTTCGTGAAATTTGCAGCGGTGTCGGAATCAAGTCGACGTCAACGATACATGCTCATCTGAAGCGCCTGGTTGATATGAACCGGATCGAGTATACGCCCGGTAAGCGAAGAGCGATTATTGTTCCGGACCTTCAACAAGAGAATGTCACCCATCTTCCGGTCCTCGGCTCTATATCAGCGGGAATTCCCATACTTGCCGAGCAGAACATCGAAAGGACGCTCCCTATTTCAGCTGATTTTCTCTCTTCCGGAGAATATTTCCTTCTGAAAGTTCATGGGGACAGCATGATCAACGCTCATATTCTGGATGGGGATTACGTGATTGTTAAGCGTCAAAATACTGCTTCCGCCGGTCAGGTCGTGGTGGCGCGCATTGAGGACGAAGCGACCGTCAAGACGTTTGCCAAAATGGACGGAAAGCCCTATCTCCAGCCCGAGAATGAAGCGTATGCGAGAATACCCTTTGACAAAGATGACTGTCAGATTCTGGGTGTCGTTACGGGTCTGTTCCGCTCTCAGCTGTGATGAACGACTGCGTTCGCGCAACAGAAGTCCCGCTTCACTCCTTCACCGAAAATATACTGTACCTCTTCTTCCGGTATGACGGATGTTATGGATGACTTGTAGATCAAGTTCTGAGTGTTATCGGCGTCCAGAATAATCGATTGATTATCAAATCCGACGATCACACCGCGTCTTCTCTCCCCCGCAACCAAATGGATCGTTACGATATTGTTGTTCTTTCTGCAGTTATTAAGAAATATTTCCTGTAAATTGGCATTCTTGAACGCTCGAAAAGCTTCCTTCTGCCCCGCCGAATAGTCTGAATCCAAGTCCGGGTTGTCATTCATGACACGGATCGAGGACCTTCTGAATGAATTACTGTGATACACCGATATCACCTCCTTATTTAATGCACGCACAGCGTATCACATCGATAAAGGGGATATCTACATGATATATACGTTAATTGATCCGGACATATGATCCGCCGAATAAATTTGAACGAAGGGCCTGATCCTAACATGCACTGCAGATTCTCACGGATACCAAGTCATGCATAGTCTAAAGTGATTGAATCGATGATGACATCTTTGTCGTCCGGAGAGATCCAAACGGCTTCCTTCATTCTTTTGAACCATGTGAGCTGTCTTTTGGCATAATTTCGTGTGCGTTGCTTGATTAAACTGATCGTATCCTCATAAGAACGAAGTCCGTCGAAATACTCCGTAAATTCTTTGTATCCGATCGCTTGGATCGACGTCGAACCGGTGAGTTTACCGTTCTTTAAAAGATCTGAGACTTCTTGCTCCAACCCCTTCATAATCATCTCGTCCACTCGACGATCGATGCGCTGGTAGAGTATTTCGCGCGGCATATTGACAACGAAAACCTTAAACGGATACCTCGGGCCATGAATTAGGGAACGATCGCGATATCCGCTCAAGGTTTGATTACTTTGCCGGTACACTTCTAAGGCTCGAATGACTCTTTTTGCGTTGTTCGGATGAATTTTTTCCGCGCTCACAGGGTCGACCCTGAGAAGCTCGCGATATGCGGTATCTCCGTTATCCAGGTTGTATAATTCGGTGATCTCTTGGCGAATTTCGGGAAGAACGGTGATCGGAGAATACTCGATCCCCTCGAAAAGCGAGGTAGCGTACTGCCCCGTTCCACCGCAAAAAACCGGCAGGATCTCCGCTTTAAGGAGCTTTTCGATAACGCCGTAAGCGTGCTCCAAATAACTTGCGACGGAAAAGTCCTGGTCTGTATCGACGATGTCGATCAGATGGTGGACAACCTCCTCCCTCTCCTGATTGGAAGGTTTGGCGGTCCCGATGTTCATCCCGCGATAGATCTGCATGGAGTCCATGGATACCAATTCGGCCGTGAGATCCTTGCAAAGGCTTAATGCGAGCGCGCTTTTTCCGACAGCGGTCGGACCGCAAATGATCGGAATGTGAGAAATCTGCCCAATCGGTAATGTCAGTAAAGGTGGCATTGCAATCTCCTGATTATGGAAGCAGTTTCTGGTCGGTACTTATACATGCTAAAGGATACGCTTAAACTCCTTTTCGAGCGTTTTTCGGGAATAACGGATAATGATCGGTCTGCCGTGCGGACAGGAGAACGGATTATCAAGCTCCGTCAAACTGTCGATCAGAGCTCGAATCTCTTGCGGATCCAAACGGTCATGCGCCTTGACGGCGGCTTTACAGGCGGCGATCGCAAGAGATAGCAAGTACTGATCGTCCGATGCGTCGGTTTGCGTTCTGATCGATTCTGTGACATCGATAAAAACAGGATTTATGTTGCGTTCTTCAAGAAATGATGGTGCGTAGCGGATCGCGATCTCCCGGAGACCGATCCGGTCAAAGTCGAAGCCGAGCTCGCGATACTTCGAGAGGTTTTCTTCGGCAAATTCGGTATCAGACGCGGTCAGTGTAACGATCGACGGAGCGATCAGTTGCTGAGAGGGCACTGCCGAATTATCTCTTAAGGAATCTTCTTTCAGAAGCTTTTCGAAAAGGACCTTCTCATGCGCGGCGTGCTGATCCAATAAGATCAGGTTCTCCTCCGACTCAAGAAGTATGTATGTCGAAAATAAAACGCCGATAATGCGAGCATTCGTGACCTCCGTCAGGGCTTTATCTCTGGCGGAGGAGGTTCCTGTGACGCTCTCAGGTCGATCCCCCCTTGAATCCTCATGAATAAGACTCGCTTGCCGGGTCAAACCGGGATCTTCCGCAGGTATTCCGATCCGAACGGATCCGGCCCGGTCGGCAAGGATTTGTGGATCTGTTTTCGTCATCGTCGAATATTCCTTGGTTTCATTAGTGTTTAAGGCAAGAACGGCATCTGTTTCGGGTCGGTTCGCTTTGGAGTCGGAAGCATCCGTACTTGGCAAGACTTCCGGTATGAAGGATTCGGTCATCAAAGCGCCCTGAAGAGCGTGATATACAGACCGGAATACCTCTGAGTCGTTCCAGAAACGAACTTCCGCTTTCTGCGGGTGAACGTTGACGTCAATGAGCGCCGACGGAACATAGATCATCAGGACGACGAACGCGTATTTACCTCTCATCAACAGGGTTTTATAAGCCTCGTCAATTGCCGCGGAGATGGTTTTGGATCGTATGATGCGATCGTTGACGAATATCGTCTGCTCCCCCCTGCCGGATCTGGCGAGAACGGGTTTTCCCGCAAATCCGCGCACCTTGATCTTGTCATTCGCGGAATCGATCGGAACGCAGTTGCCGACGACATCACTGCCGTATACGCAATACAGTGCGGATCGCGGATCGTTATTTCCCGGTGTATGAAGGATTTCCTTGTCGTTTTTGACTAAACGAAAAGACACATCGGGACGAACCAGAGCGAAACGCTCACAGAGAACGGTAATGTATTGGGCTTCCGTCTGGTCCTTTTTGAGGAACTTATATCTTGCGGGAAGATTGTAGAAAAGATCGCGGACCTCAATGGTCGTTCCCCAAACGCCGGCATGTGTCTCACGGCGAATCACCTTTCCGGCTTCGACGTCCACCTTCGTCCCATACTCCTCGCCGACTTGCCGGGTTTTAAGGGTGATTTTTGAGACCGCGGCGATGCTTGACAGCGCCTCGCCCCGGAATCCCATTGTGGACAGGCTCTCCAAATCATCCAGAGTTGTCAGTTTGCTCGTCGCGTGACACGCAAAAGCCGCTATCGCGTCTTCCTCGTCCATTCCGCAACCGTTATCGGTGACCCGGATCATTTTGATGCCGCCGTCGGTGATTTCGACACTGATCACCGATGCGCCGGCATCCAGCGCATTTTCGATCAATTCCTTAACAACGGAAGCGGGACGCTCAACCACTTCACCGGCTGCAATGCCGTTGGCGGTCAATTCGTCCAGGAGTTTGATTCTGCTCATCTTATTCCTCTTCCAGTCCGGAATGTGCCGGTCTCTCTTTCTCGGCCCGATCAATCAAAGCGTAAAGGATGTTCATCGATTCCAAAGGTGTCATGGTTGTAATATCCAATGACAGCAATTCATCACGGATCGGATCCTGTCGGACAAATGACTTTCGCAGAGTGAAAATATCCATTTGTCCGCTCATCGGACGCAACGGCAAATCTCCGTCTGCCGTATTGTCTGCGCGCTCTGCCCGGTCGGTCGAAGGAGCGGTGCCTTCACTGATGATTTTACTCTTTTCGAGCTCGATAAGCACCTTGCCGGCGCGAAGGATAACATCTTCCGGGACCCCGGCCAACCGGGCGACCTCGATACCGTAGCTGTCGTCGGTGCCCCCATTTTCGATCTTATGAAGAAAGACGACGGTCCCGTCTTTCTCTTCAACGGCGACATGCGCATTGAATATGCCGGGAATTCGGCCTTCCATCGCGTTGAGCTCGTGATAATGCGTCGCGAAGATCGTCCGGGCGAACATGACGGCCGGGTCTCCGATGAATTCGAGTATGGACCAGGCGATCGCCAGGCCATCGAAAGTACTCGTCCCTCGACCGATCTCATCCATCAGAATCAGGCTTCTCCTGGTGGCGTTCCGGAGGATCGACGCGGCTTCATTCATTTCGATCATAAAGGTCGACTGCCCGGATGATATATCGTCAGACGATCCGATCCGCGTAAAAATCCGATCCACGATCCCGATCCGTGCATATTGAGCCGGTATATAACTACCGATTTGCGCCAGAAGAACGATCAATGCGACCTGACGCATATAGGTCGATTTACCGGACATGTTCGGACCGGTAAGGACCATAATCCTTCGGCTGTCGTCGTTCATCAGGGTGTCGTTCGGCACGAAGTCGCCCGATTGGAGCATTTTTTCGACTACGGGATGGCGACCCGATTCGATGATAAGGTCGGAAGAATCGTCGATCACGGGACGGATATAGGATTCCCGCTGGGCGAGTTCGGCTAATGACGAAACAACGTCCAGAAGCGCGATATGGTCCGCCGTGGCATAAAGTCTCTGGGCATGCTCCGCGACCCGGTTCCGAATGTCCGTGAATAACTCATATTCCAGCGTCATCAACCGCTGTTGAGCGCCGAGAATGGTGTCTTCCATGCTCTTTAACTCTTCCGTGATAAAACGCTCCGCATTGGCCAGCGTCTGCTTGCGGATGAAGGATTCCGGTACTGCCGACAGGTTGCTTTTCGAGACTTCGATATAGTAACCGAAAACACGGTTGTAACCGATCTTCAAATTCTTGATACCGGTTTTCTCCCTCTCTGAGGCTTCCAGACTGATGATAAAGTCCTTGCCGTGCTCGGCAGCTTCCTTAAGTCGGTCGATCTCCTCGGAATATCCCGGTTTAATGATCCCTCCCTCTTTTACGGTGATCGGCGCATCGTCGTCGATGGACGCGTCGATGAAGTCATACACATCATTAAGGTCGTCAAACCCCGATGTGCGCTCACCGAGAACGCCGCGCGAAAAACGTTCCGCAGCCTCACGGAGAAAGGGAAGTTTGCGGAGTGTGTTCTTAAGGTGGATCATATCCCTCGGGCCGGCTGTCGCCAGGGATATTTTGGACGCGAGGCGTTCCATGTCGGCGATTCCGGTCATCGCCTCAATGAGTTCCTGCCGGAAGATGAACGACTCTACCATTTCTTCGATGGCGTCTTGACGACTATTGATCTGATCGACACGCACGAGCGGTTCGTCCAACCAACGGTGAAGGAGACGGGCGCCCATTGAAGTGACCGTCTTGTCGATCGCCCACAGGAGACTTCCGCGCTTAGACTTGGAGCGGATGGTTTGAGTGAGTTCTAGATTTAGGCGTGTCGGTACATCGAGCTCCATCGTATCGTCGATCGAAAAGACTCGTATCTTCGAAAAGTGGTTGACTTCAAAACGCTGGGTCTCATCCAGATAACGCAGGAGCGCGCCGGAGGCGGATAACAGCAGTTGTCGGTCATCGGAATTCCTGCGGTCCGTCGAATATTCCAAACGAAGTCGGGATGTGTTATCCGAAGCGAACTCCTTGTCGGGGCGTTCCTGAACGACGACAAAAAACTGGCTCTCCACAGTCCGGATCAGAGGAGACTTGGCAAAGGCGCGGTTGCACAGTATTTCAGAGGGTGAGTATCTGGACAGGAGATTGACAAGCTGAGCATCGGTGTTTCCGATGACTAACTGAGTCGCTTCGAAAGTGCTTGTGGTGATGTCCGCGATCGCGATCCCGTACTGCATTCCCAAACGGTATATCGCTAAGATAAAATTGTTCTTCTTATCGTCTAAAGCGGATGAATCCACCAGGGTCCCGGGCGTTAGTATTCGTGTGATCGCACGCTTGACGATCCCCTTTGCGAGCGCGGGATCTTCCATTTGATCGCATATCGCGACCTTATACCCGTGGGATACGAGCTTGGCGATATAGGACTGGGCGGCATGATGCGGGATCCCGCACATCGGAGCTCTTCGATCCAGCCCGCAGTCGCGACCGGTCAAAGCGAGCTCCAGAACCGAGGATGCCGTGACGGCATCATCAAAAAACATCTCATAAAAGTCGCCGAGACGGAACATCAATATCGCGTCGCGGCACTGCTCCTTCTGGTCGAGATACTGAAGCATCATCGGCGTCAGGAATTCTCTGTTCAATGCATCGTACGTTAGCGGTTTATCGTCCATCAATAAAATACTCCAACTGACCTTCGATCGAAAATGTTTTTGCCTTCAGAAGGCGAATGATCGCGCGCTTCCCCTCAATGGCCGCGCCCGTTCCTCCACCGAGAGGTAAGGGATCGGCACCGAGAACCGTGCCGTCGGGGATCGTAAAGTTAATTAAACGGTTCGATGAGGTCCTGCCCGTAAATACGGACTCGTTGGTGTGGCTTAAGCCCTCGATCAGAACCTCTTCAGAGTTTCCGATAACGGATTGATTCGACGCGAGCGAATGAGCGTTCTGAAGCGCCAGAAGCCTCGAAAAGCGATCCGAAACGACTTCCTCGGGTACGGAGTCGGAAAATGAAGCGGCGGCCGTACCGGGCCTTGCAGAGTAAATAAACGTGAAGGCGGCATCGAATTGCACTTGCTCCATCAAATCCAAGGTGTCCTGAAAGTCTTTCTCGGTCTCGCCGGGAAATCCGACGATGATATCTGTTGACAGGGTACCATCCGGTACAAGCGCACGATAGCGCAACGCGATCTCCAGATAACGCTCGCGGGTATATCCCCGATTCATGCGTTTGAGAACGTCGTTGCTTCCCGATTGAAAAGGAAGGTGCAAATGCCTCTCGATGGAGGGGTTCTGCGCGATGATATCGATCAGACGGTCCGAAAGATCCTTCGGATGCGACGTCATAAATCGGATTCTTGAAAATAAGTTCATTTTCGAAACGGTCTCTATCAGATCCGGAAAATCCGGTTTGTCCGGAGCATCCTTTCCGTATGAATTGACATTCTGACCCAAGAGCATCACTTCTTCGAAGCCCTTTTCGGAAAGCTCGCGCAACTGGTCTATGATCCGGTCGAATTCTCGTGATCGCTCTCTTCCGCGCGTATACGGAACGACACAATACGTGCAGAAATTATTACACCCATACATAATGGGAACCAGTGCTCTGAATTTACGGCAGCGTACAGCCGGCAAATCATCATCGTCCGGAAGGTAGTCCCTGTCGGACACTTGCATGATCTTCACTTCCCTGCTGACGCGCTCGTACAGGAGCTCCGGGAGCCTGTGGATATCCTGCGGTCCGAACACGACATCAACATGAGAAAAACTCTTCTTGATCCTGTTCAGGTCCTCCGGGATTTTTGTCATACATCCGCAAACGATGATCAGCATATTCGGATGTTCGGCCTTCAGTGCCTTCCAAACGCCGAGATTACCGAATAATCGATCCTCGGCATTCTCTCTGATTGCGCACGTGTTCATCAATAATACGTCCGGACTGTCACCCGGATCCTCGCTGAGTCCCATCCGCTCGAAAAGCCCCGCCATCTTCTCACTGTCCGACTCATTGAGCTGACAGCCGTATGTGCGAATGCGGTACGTCGGAACACGGCCAAGCATCGAAAAATGCCGGCTCAACAAGTCACAAAAATGCTCTTGAATAATTAGATCTTCCTTCGATACAATGACAGAGGACACGCATTCACCCCACTCAAATCAATACTGATATCATATCAAAACAAGGGGTGTTTGGGAAATGAACAATTATCGGTTAGAATGAACAAGAGTCCTGTCGAGGGAGGCGGAAATTTGTCTTGCAAGGATGGAAAATTACCGATTATAAGCGGTGTTATAGGAAACAATTCTTCCGATCATTTCGGGTCACCCGACCAACACCGTTTTTTTATAAATCGGTGTTTTTCAGTGGGTGTCTCCGTTCTTTTAATCATCATAATTGTATTGAGTATGATCCAACCCGCGTCTCCTCTGACGACGGCTTCAATGAGCCTTCAGCCAATGTCATCTTCATCTCCTCTACCCACCATCCGTTACGAAACCGTCCTGCTGGACGAGACCCCGACAGATATTCCCGACATTGACGGTCAATCCTTTCTTCTTTATGATGCGTTATCGGGAACATTTCTGGTGGGTAAGAATTGCGACGATACCATGGACCCCGCAAGCACTACGATGATCATAACGATCATTCTTGCACTGGAAATGCTGAAGCCGGACAATATGATTACCGTGACCGCGGAAATGATCGATTATATTCCGGCTGATTATCTGCGTCTCGGATTAGTTGTCGGCGAGGATATTTCTGTCCGTGATTGTATTTATGCTTCATTACTGACGACCGCAAACGACGCATGTTCCGCTCTCGCATTTGAAATTGCCGGTTCTCGCGAAGGATTTGCCGAATTGATGAATACCAGAGCGACCGAGCTCGGTTGTACGGATACGCATTTTACAAATCCCTTCGGATATTCGGAAGCCGAGCACTATACGACCGCTCATGATCTGGCGCTGATCATGGAAAAGGCTATTGAATTCGAGCTTTTCATCGAAGCCTCGGCGACCCAGACCTATACGGTCATGCCGACGAATAAATTCTCGGATAAGAGGATACTCAATAACAGAAACCGATTTATTTCGACGACGACCTATTCTTATGACAAATATGTCGCAGGCAAAACCGGTCACTCGGAAATTTCAGGAAACAGCATTGTAGCCGCCGCGGAAAGTGACGGAAGAATGCTGATCGGAGTAATATTGGGAGCGTCCGATACCGAAATTCGTTACTTGAATCTCGTCGATTTATTTGAATACGGTTTTTCGCGGTACACGACGACATTCAATGATGTTTCGGAATATAAATCCGCGATCGACGAGGTAATTGATCAGATCAATATCACGGTCAAAGAGGTCGGTATGAAGACGACGGAAACCGTTACCGATCTTCAGCCTTTCATAACCGTCCCGTCTTCCCGGTCTCTGGGCGGATACAGTACCGGTCTTGACTTGTCGGGCGTGGCTGTGGACCCGAACGCGGAAACGCAAGAACTGAAAATACCGATATACAGAAGATACTCAGATGGAACGGACATGGTCGTCGGCACGTTACTTGTCACGGTTGTCAAGGAATCTGCCAATATTGACAAGGATTCCGATAAGAGCGAACAATCTCAACGCATACAAGAGTTCATTCGAAAATCAATCATTATTCTTTTAATGCTTTCCGCGCTTTTGATCGCACTGGCGATTTTCCTGCGTATACATAAACGCAGGAAGTCATTGATGCACCGAAAGGATACGAAAATCCTATAAGTTACCTCGGATCATCCTGCGTCAAGTCATTCGTTTGATGTTGATCCACAAGCATGATCACTATTCGCCGGAAATCGTCAACCCTTCGATCAATAGAGACGGCGAACCGATTATGCCGGCCCCTTCAGAAGGATTAAAGTACAGATCATCTGCTACTGCGACGACAGACTGAAGAAGTTTGAAGAAATTTCCGGATACGGTGATCTGGTCGACCGGGCGATCTTTTCTCCCGTCAACTACGAGAAATCCTTCGCAGGACAGTGAAAAATCTCCGGATATCTCGTTGGCACCGGCATGAAGTCCGATCAAATATTTAATGAACAAACCATTGTTCATTTCTTTTAGCAGAGAATTCTGAGAGGATTTTCCGGGTGCGAAATAGAGGTTGGTCGGGGCGATGTCGATCGACCCCTTGTATCCCGAACGAAAACCGTTACCCGTTGATGCGACTCCATCCGTTGCCGCAGTTTTTCGATTGTGCAAATAAGACAACAAAGTGCCTTTTTCGATCAATTGTTTATTGCGCGTCGCAACTCCTTCCGAATCAAATGAAAAGGAAAGAAATGAGGCGGGATGACTTCCGTCGTCACGAATATCGACACATTCAGAGGCGATTTTATCGCCGATTTTGCCGGCAAGAAGCGAAAATCCCTTCTGGACCGCATCCGCAGAGAATATTCCGCTGAATGCGGTCAACAGATCCGCCGCCGCGCGGGCATCCAGGACAACGGAATATTTTCCGGAGCGGACCGGTGCGGCACCGAGCTTGCTGAGTGAATCTTCGGCCGATTCCTTGGCAAGAGCGGCAATGTCGATGGTGTCGGCATCTCTTCCGATCCAAACACAAAATCCGGTTTTGGTCTGCCCTTCGGCTACACATCTCGAACTGGCATAAACAGAAAGAATGTTGTGCGTCGAATCACAGTTTAATCCCAAAGTATTACGTATTGCCTGAGTCCCGATACCATAGGAAAGAAAAAGATCGTCGACCGCAACGATCCGGGGATCGTATTTTAGTATGGCGTCTTCCAGTGCCAGAGCGGTCTTCGAAAAATAGTCAAAGTCCTTCTTATCCAGTTCCGGAGAGAAATTATCCGTGGCCG
Organism: Clostridiales bacterium; assembly: GCA_016930475.1. GTDB lineage: Bacteria > Bacillota > Clostridia > Saccharofermentanales > Saccharofermentanaceae > JAAYCT01. The sequence goes on from JAFGGR010000237.1 coordinate 15,845, forward strand.
GATATTCCTTTTCCCCCTCGAAAAGCGTCTCGGGTTCCTTGGTTTCCAATACGTCGCTGTTCTCACGAGCCTTTTCGAGCAGAAAACTTTCAGCGCCTTCGTCGAATACTTCCGTAAACGAATAACCCATCTGTTGTGCGGAGCGACCGCGAAAGGATAATCCGGATGTGGAAGAAGACTCGAATGAGACGATCTTCCGTTCGTGGACTTGGATCTGGACGGATTCCTGTCCGTTGAAATACACTTCGGACTCGGAAAAACCGGCTATGGGCGATCGGCTCAAGAGTTGATCGATGAATGGGTCCGGTATGTCAATTCTATCGCTCATAAATCGTCTTTTTGACCTCCAACCGTAATTTCGGATACGCGTATCGTCGGCTGTCCGACGTTGGTCGGAACATTGCCGCTGTATGATCCGCACATTCCCTGGGAAAACTTGCGGTCATTTCCAACGCGATCGATATTTAAAAGGATCTCGTGGCCTTTCCCGATCAAAGTGGCACCGCGAACCGGCTCAGCCAGTTTGCCGTCCCGGATCATATAAGCTTCGGTAACGGCAAAATTAAACTCTCCCGTTGACGGATCGACCGAACCGCCGCCCATGTTGGCAGCGTATATCCCAAACGGAGTATCCGCGATGATTTGCTCTTTTGTGTCGGATCCCGCATCGATAAACGTATTGGACATTCGGGAAGTGGGTGCAAATTTATAGTTCTGCCTTCTTCCCGCGCCATTCGGAACGGTGTTCATTCTCCTTGCTCCGATCCGATCGATCAAATACCCTTTGAGAACTCCGTCTTGAATTAAAACGTGGCGCTCCGGAACGACCGCTTCGTCGTCCATTTCAAAGCTGCCCCATTCACCGGCCATTGTCGGATCGTCAATAGCTGTAACGACGTTGGAGGCGATTTGCATGCCGAGTTTTCCGGCAAAGACCGATGCTCCGATCCCGACCGAGGAAGCTTCCAAAGCATGGCCGCAAGCCTCATGAAAAATGACACCCCCAAAACCGTTTCCGATAACGACCGGAAAACGCCCGGAGGGGCACGGACCGGCTTTGGCCATGGTAACGGCGATACGGGCAGCATCGTCTGCGAGTGTTTCGATCGGAAGCGATTCGACAAACTCAAATCCGCCGTTTCCGCCCGGAGCAAAATACCCGGTCTGCTTCTCCTCCCCGAGCGTCGCGACGGCATCGATCATGAAACGGGTTCGAACGCGTTGATCGGTCACGTGATCGCCTTCCGAGTTAGCGATCAGAATATTTCGCTCCATGTCCGAGTATGAAGATGAAGTTTGGGTAATGATCTCGTGATAAGCCTTAGCGCGCGATGATGCGAGGCGCAGAATGTCAGCCTTGGTCTTTTGAGCGACCGACAGCGGAAGAGTGATCGGTTTGCTCGAATGATAATTGATCATAGGATTCAATGAAACATGACGGGCTTCCGGATTTTCCGAAAGTGATCGGGAAGCGTTCTCCGCTAAGCGGATCAAGGTCTTCTCGCTCAAGTCGTTCGAAAAAACGTATACACTTCGTATTCCCTTGAGTACCCGGATACCTACGCCTAATTCGATCCCGGTGGAAGCGCTTTCGATAATACCGTTCACGGCCGATAGCGACGATGATTTTGTCCTTTCGATGTAAACTTCCGAAAAGTCCCCGCCATAAGTGAGGGCAGCCGTCAAGATTCGTTCGATAACGATTGGATTCAACATATTTGTTCTCCGTATGAGCATTCTCCGCCATCTTCTTAAGTATGCTCGAAAAACCGGCGGATTCTATGAGGTTTATTTATAATTTCTGATGATCTTCTTGGATGTGGTCTTTTCAAACTCGGTGTCCCGATAAATGATCTTGCGGATCTGCTTATAAGAAACCAATTGGTCATTGACCTTTCGGCATTCGGCTTCAAGAAGCGACTGGATCGCGTCAGGGTCCGGATTTTCGCCTAACTTTTCACAGACTGCCTCCATATTCGGGAAAATAGTCGCCGTTACGATGATGTCAGCATGCGTATCGTCTTCTCCGGTCACCAGTGACTCCACAATAAAGGGCGATCTGGACAACAGACCTTCGATTTCCTCGGGGAAGATATTCTTCCCGTTCTTAGAGATGATGACATTCTTTTTTCTTCCGGTGATAATGACAAAACCATTCTCGTCGATGTAACCCAAATCGCCGGTGTGAAAATACCCGTCGGGATCGATCGCTTCTCGGGTCGCTTCCTCGTTCTCATAATAACCCAGCATTACATTCGGTCCTTTTCCGATGATTTCACCGATCCCGTTCTCGTCTTTATCGATGATTTTAACATCAACACCGGGAAGCGGAAGCCCTGCGGAACGATCATTGAAATCGACATCGCGGTTCAAGGCAAGGATCGGCGCGCACTCGGTCAGGCCGTAACCCTGAAGGCACATAAATCCTAATTTTTGCAGGTCTGAGAGAATCTTCGGATCAATGGCCGCGCCACCGGAAATGAACATTCGAAGATTTCCTCCGAACCCATCGTGTACCGCGTGAAATATCTTGCGTCGTTTATCGATCCCAACGGCCCGAAGTGCCTGAGTGATCATAAGACCCAGTTTAAATTTTCTGGCCATTTTCTTGTCCGCAGTAGCCTTCTTCATGATCGCGCGATGGAACATCTCGAGCATCAGCGGTACCGCGAGAATGAGAGTCGCTTTGGCTTCTTTCAGGTTCTGAGTGATATATCGGAGTCCTTCACATTGGGCGATCGTTGAGCCCCTGTAGATCTGACAAAGGAATCCGCATGTGCATTCATATGTATGGTGGATCGGAAGGACGGACAGAACGACATCGGACGGATCGATATAGAGCATCTTGCACATTCCTTCAAGGTTTGCGCAGACATTGTTTTGAGACAGCATGACAGCCTTGGATTTGGCGGTCGTTCCGCTTGTGAAAAGGAGGATCGTCATTTCATCGGCATTGATCTCGGCATCGAGAAAGTCTCTGTTGCCTTTCCCGATTGCCTCCTTACCCTTTTCGAGCAGGTCCCCAAAATACTGCTGATTTTCTTTCTGATCAATCTTGTCCATACAAATCAAATGCTTGACCGTCGGGATCTGATTCTTGATCTCGTCGATGACCGGCTGTTTTGAAGACGA
>JAFGGR010000238.1 GCA_016930475.1 Clostridiales bacterium
ATTCGAAGTCCTTTTCGACCCAGATCCTCCAGCGTCTCCTCACGGGCATCGTAAACGGTTTCCGACATCATATACCTCCGGAACGTGTCCCGATATCAATAACGCCCTCCGAAACCATAAGTCCCGGAGGGCGGCATCATTTGCTCTTAATCAGCGACATTAAGCCGGCGAAATTGCGTCGACGGGGCAAACCGCCGCACAAGCACCGCAATCGATGCAAGACGAAGCGTCAATATTGTATTGAGTATCACCCTGACTGATCGCACCGGTCGGGCACTCTCCCTCACAGCTTCCGCATGAAATACAAGCATCAGAAATTACATATGCCATAAACGAATACCTCCATTCTTCGAATGCATTTTAACATTTGAGCGAGCACGTTGCAATGTCCGTGAAATATGTGAATTTTTTCGAAAAAATAATCGATCATTCATCCTCTTCAAAGGATTCCGGAACAAAGTCTTCCGGCTCTTCTGCCTCGTCATCGACATTAACATGATGTTCACGGTTTTCAGCCTCCTCGCGAGGACAGAACCGCTTACCTTTACGGAAAAGCACCTGAACTTCTTCCGCTTCAAAATGTTCGTTGTCCGATGAATCTTCTTGTTCCATACGAACCGCAACGCGCTCACGAAGAAGATCGGTACTCATCACCATCCCCTGTCCCTTCGGCGTCATCACGACGTCGCCCTGACGGGGAAGTCGTGCGTGCGCATCCTCATAGGCATCCTGCTCATACTTGAGACAACACATCAGGCGACCGCATGCACCGGATATCTTCGACGGATTCATGGAAAGACCCTGCTCTTTTGCCATCTTGATGGAGACCGGAATGAAACCGTCCAAAAAAGAACAGCAACATAATTCTCTCCCGCACATGCCCAATCCGCCGACCATTCGAGCCTGATCGCGGGCTCCGATCTGACGAAGTTCGATGCGGATCCGGAAAACGGCGGCAAGATCTTTCACCAGTTCACGAAAATCGACCCGCCCGTCGGCAGTGAAGAAGAAGACGACCTTTTTTCCGTCGGGACTGTACTCGGCATTCACAAGATTCATCTTGAGTCCGCGGACTTCGATCTTTTGAAGGCAAAGTTCGTAGGCCTCCTGCTCTCTGCCTTTCTTCGCTTCGTATTTTCTCTGATCCTCGTCGGTGACCATTCGAATGACAGGAAGCAGAGGTTGCACGATCTGGTCTTCCGGAATATCGACCGCCTCTTCGGCGACATACCCCATGTCGATTCCCTCGGCAGTTTCCACCATCACCGCATCGCCTAAATGGAGGCGAAGATCACCGGGATCAAAGTGATACACTTTTCCCGCATTATGAAATCGTATACTGACAACCTTAGGCATGACTTAACTCCTTTTGAATGGACAACAGCATCGTGCAAACGGATGATTCAAAGCTGTAGTTGCTGCTGATCGCCCGGGCGGCCGCGGATACGGCCGCGGATGCTCTGTCAACGGATAAATGGGTGATGACATTCTTTTCGATCATCCGGATAATATTATCTCTTTTATCAACAACCCGCAACAAAGGACGGCTTGGGTTTGATATCAGTATGGCGATATCTCCGAGTCCCATTTCCAAAACTGTCAGTATCTCACCGATTCGCTCTTTATTCTCCTCAAAAAAGCCGTATCTGACGGAGAGCAGATCCGAGTATCGGATCACGGGCATGACGTTCAATAAATCCGCAACAACGGTCCGGATCTCGGATAGAGATTCATCTCCCGCCATCCCAAGAGCGACTCCGGGGATGCCTTTAGAAACGGCTGAAACCAGAGCGGCTTCCTTTGCGCTCAGCCCGGCTCCCGCGAGAAGAATTTCTTGGATCTCGGTATCTGTGTTCGGCGTCAAAGGCACCGTGACAGAGCGTGAAATGATCGTATCCAAGAGTTTATCGGTATCCGATACGGTGAGGATAACGATAACGGATCGAGGAGTCTCCTCGAGTGTCTTCAGAAGCGCGTTCTGCCCTTCTTCGTTCAGGTAATCCGCTTCGATCAGGTACACTTTCCTTGATGATATCTGCGGATACAGGAATACATCGGAAACAACTTTATCGCGAACTTGCGCGACACGGATGTTCTTTTCGCCGGGCTGAGGAGAAAGATGGATGAAATCCGGATGTGTCGACTCTTCAAAATACCGGCACGGTCCGCATATACCGCACCCTCCGTTCTCATTCGGTTGACTGCAAAGGAGAGCTTTGGCCATTTCCGATGCAAACATTCTTTTACCGATACCTTCCGGTCCGGTGATGAGGTAGACCTGCTCCGGTCGACCTTGAAGCAACGGGCGTATTCTGTTCTTGGCGACCCGTTGCCCGATCATGTGAGAAAATGAGCCCATCACATCTTCTCGAATTTTTCTACGTTAACGACGAACACCGTCGCTCCGCCTACCATTACCTCAACCGGGTAGGGAATATAAGCGCCGCCCATGGCTGAAGGAGTCACGTTGGTATTGATCGCGGACTGGCGACTGGATGAATACTTGCGAATCAGTTCGATGACCTCATCCAGTTTCTCCTCTTCGACGACGATCATCAACGTCGTATTGCCGGATCTAAGGAAGCCACCGGAAGAATTTAACTTGGTGACTCGAAATCCCGCCTTGTTCAATTCAGCCATCAATCTGGGGCTATCCTCGTCGTGTACGATTGCGAAAACCAGTTTCATTTGTTGATTACCTCCCAAACTTTACTTTGGATTTGTTTATAAATCGAATCGATCGGAGTCGTGGCGTCCAGATGAACCATTCTGCTGTTCCGGGCCAGAATTTCCAGATAACCGTCCCGAACCCTACTCAAAAATTCGCACCCCTCCTCCTCAAGTCGGTCCGAATCAATAAGTCTGCCTTCCATTCTCCTCATCGCTTCCTTGACCGGCAGATCCAGAAAGAACGTCAAGTCCGGTTCCAATCCGCCGGTCGCCCAGCGGTTAAGTCGCTCGATATCAGCCAGATCCAATCCTCGCCCATATCCCTGATACGCGGTCGTTGAATCAAAAAAACGATCGCAGATCACAACTTGACCTGCCCGAAGCGAAGGCAGAATGCGTTCGCGGACGATCTGCGAACGGGCCGCTTCATAAAGCAGTAACTCCGTCTCGGATGACATCTCTCCGTTTGACTTGTCAAGGAGCAAAGCGCGGATCTGCTCGCCGATCGCTGTTCCGCCGGGTTCTCGTATCAAATCAACGGCGATGCCCTGATTCTCGAGAAAATCATGAAGTTTCCGGATCTGGGTGGTCTTCCCGCTTCCGTCCACTCCTTCAAAGGTGATAAAAAGTCCGTTCTTATCTGACATTCTTTACCCCTTCCCAAATTCATTATATCTCAAAACGATCAAGTTTTGTAAAGCACCCTGCGCATTATACAGAATTCAAAAACCTTTTGTCCGGACAACCCGTTTATTTGAGATCCAGAGGCACGAAAAGTCCGTCGGACAAGCCGGTCAGGCTCAGTCCGAGGCCTTGTGCCAGAAACAGAAGCTCCGTAAGTTCCTCCGGGACCTTCTCCCCCGGCCAGATCACGGGAATACCCGGCGGATAAAATGCGACCGGACTTGCACAGACTTTTCCCGCGCTCGCGGAAAGTTGGATCGGCGAAGCCCCACGACGAGCGAAAACCGCTTCGCGTAAAGGGATCACTTGCTCCGGACACCATGCGTACGCACGCGTCATTAAACGGGAGATCTCCGACAATTTCTCCGGGCGACGGAGCCCTTCCTTTTCGGGTTGCTCCATGATCTGTCTCATCGCGCTCGAAAACGACTCAAATTCGCGATCTTCATGCAAAACGGAAAATATTGCGAGCAGACGAACCGGATCCGCAAATTCGATGAAAATCCCTCTTCGCTCCAATGCGTCCCGAATATCCGGAGCATAATATCCGGACGTTTCCGTATGGATGGTCAACCGCAATGGGTCGAACGTGAATTCCTCGGTCGGGTCGTCGACTGAAATGCCCGGAATGTCTCGAAGTTCTCCCGCCAATAGTCGCACTTGTTTCGCGGTTCGTTCAAATACCTCCGGACCCGCTTGCTTCATTCGTCGAATGGCCATGTCGGACGAGGCGGCAATCGTAAATGACGGGCTGGATGTTTCATAGATTCTCAAACGCTCCGCTATCCGAGAACGGGAAACTCGTCCGCTTGCCTGGGCTTCTTCGGAAACGTGAAGGATCGCAGCGGGCGTCAGCGCCGGGAGGGTTTTATGAAGGCTTTGAACGGCAATATCCGCCCCCGCTTTCATTGCGGTTTCGGGAAAAGAATCGCCTCCGAACGCGAAGTGTGCGCCATGTGCTTCGTCGACCAACAGACGGCATCCGTGCCGGTGAGCAACCTTGGCATACTCACATAGATTCGCGCATCGGCCGTAATAATCCGGTGAAGTGATCAGGATATCGGTTATCTCGGGATGAACAGCGAGATAATCTTCCATCTCTTTCGCGTCCGCCATGCTCAAAGGAGCAGACCCCTCCGAACCCGGGTCTTTATGCGGCAGGAAAAGATACCTGCACCCGATGATGCTCAGCGTCCATACCACAGACATATGGACCGGGCGACTGGTCAACAGGACAGAAGCTTCATCCAGCACGGCAGACAACATGATCCTCAGTCCCGTCGTAGTTCCGGAGCAGAGAAAAAAGGAATAAGCGCTCCCGAAAACCTCCGCGGCGAACCGAAGCGACTCCAAAACCGGACCCTTCGGGTCATGCAGATCATCGGTCGATGAGAGTTCCGTGGTATCCTCATCAATCAATCGCCGGCAATCCCGGTCATCGAAAAACCGGGCCCCGATGTGACCCGGCACATGAAATCCAATCTTCTTATTTTTCAAAGAAGTCGTTTGCGAGAAAAAGACACCCGGCGTTTGCCGGCCTTCCCGAGAAGACTCTTTCACAAAAAACCCCCGCCTTTAATCGAGCTTCATGGTGTGAATGCCGGCGATTTCCAGCCATATTTCCTTCTCGATACGCTCGTTGTCCTTGCGAATATCCTCGCTTGTTTCTTCCGAACGGATGTTCCTGCCCCAAGTCTTCGGCTCGGATTGCGGACGCTTCTCAGGCCTGTACTCGCCGCGGTTTCTGCGTTTGTCATAATTCGGGTTTCCGACTTTTTCCCGGTTGTCACAATTAGCGGTGGCTTGATTCGCGGGCGAATCATCGGGCCGGATCTCACGGGTTATATGTTTGTTTGCGGAAGGAGCACGGTTGGCTTGCGCATTTCCTTCCTGTGCGGGGGCAGAGCCGGGACGCGGTCCTCTGCGACGGTTATCGTAACCGCGGTCTCTTCTCGGAAAATCTTTTTCTCCCGGATTCGCCGCGGCCTTTGAATTGTTCCTCTCTTGGCCTCCGGCCTGACGGCCCTCAGCGGCAGATCTGTCCGTCCGATCCGAAGGACCGGAACCGCTTCTGCGATTATTTCTGTATCCTTCCCGTCCGGAGTCTCTATTGGATCGGGCATTTTCATCCGATACCTTTTCTCTCGGCGGTTTCGGATTGCCTTTGTTTTGCATTTCTTCGCTCATAAATATCCTCCTTCAGGGGCATCACACTTTCCCATTATATCCATTTTTCAAATGTCTTCAACTTTTCGATCAGTCCGGAGGCAACTTTGCAGGGGAACGCGAATCATTTTCACAGGAAGGCAGGTCCATATCGCAATAATATCGGACTCCCGCGTCGTCCGGAACAACTTCGCTCATGTCGGGCATCACATCGCGAAGGGGAATGAGAACAAATGCCCTCTGCTTCATGCGCGGATGCGGAATGCTCAGTCGGTCATCGCTTCGCTCCTGATTCTCGAAAAGCAGGATATCGATGTCGATTGTTCTCGGACCGAACCGCCGATTACGTTTACGGCCCAGATCCTTTTCGATGCGCTGAAGCTCCGAAAGTAAAATTTCCGGAGAAAGCAAGGTTTTGATCCGGACGGCCAAATTAAGAAAATCCGGTTGTTCCCGATAGCCGACCGGTTCGGTCTCATAAACGGACGAGACCGCCTCGACGCAAACATCGTCCGTTTCTTGCAAACGTTTCAGAGCCTTTTGAAGAAAATCGAGTCGATCGCCCATATTGCTTCCCATTGAAAGATATACCAAGCTCATCTCTTATCGTCACTTTTCTTGATGATCCGCTCACGAAAGATTCGGACGCCCATGTATTCGAATACTCCCTCAACGGGAGCCTGCGGTTTCCGGACCGTTACATCCAGAGCATCGACGGACGGGAAACGAATCAGCACTTCAGAAGCGATGGCCTCCGCCAACGCCTCGATCAGATCGTATCGCGTTCCTTCTACGATTTCACGGACCGCCGCGAAAACCTGTCCATAATCGACCGTATCGGCCAGCCGGTCGGACCTGCCCGCCGTCATCTCCCGCAAACACAATGTCAAATTGACGACAAACGGCTGAGGCTCATGTCGTTCGAACTCGAAAAGTCCCGTCGTTCCCAAGAATCGCATCCCTTGAAGAATGATTCGGTTCCGGTATTTTTTCACTGATTTAGCCATGCTTAAACCTCCTCAAATTTGCATTTTTCGGAAAGGATATCCGAGATGATAATGGACTGAACGACACTTTTCACGTCGTGAACGCGAACGATATCAGCGCCCATATAAGCAGCAATGCACGATACCGCGGCCGTTCCCGTGTCTCTTTCGTCAACCGGCGCACCGTCGAGAGCCGCTCCGATAAATCGTTTACGGGAAGGGCCGACCAACACCGGAAAACCCAGGTCCTTCAATCTGGCAATCCCTTTGATCAGTTCGAATGATTCCCGGTGATCCATTCCGAAGCCGATGCCCGGGTCCAGAACGATCTGATCCTCACTCACCCCTGCCCGAAGAGCGATATCGACACTTCCGGAAAGATAAGTGATCGCATCCGAAACAATATCGCCGGAGTGCTCGATGAGCGAAGCATCGGTCGCGTTGAACATCAATATCAAACCGGATCGAGTCTCATATGCCACCCGGGCGATATCAGGATCTCTCTTAAGCCCCCAAACATCATTGATGATCGACGCCCCCGATTCGATTGCTTCCCGGGCGACCCGGGCCTTGGACGTATCAACGGAGATCGGGACGTCAAACCTCGGAACAATTCGGCGGATGACCGGTATCACCCGGTCGATCTCCTCCTGACAATCGACCGGAGAATGACCCGGACGCGTCGACTCCCCTCCGATATCCAAAATATCCGCGCGGGCGGCAACCAGTTCGGACGCGTGCTTCTCGGCATTTTGAGCGGATAAGTATTGCCCGCCGTCGGAAAAAGAATCCGGCGTGACATTAACAATTCCCATCACATATGTCTTCGTGCCCAAGGGCAACCGGAATGCTCCGGCGCGAAATTCTTTCCCGCGATCATTGCTCATGAGAATATCCTCAGGTTCTCGGACGGTTGATCAGGGCGAGAGCCTCCGCCCGGGTCCGGGCGTCCGAACGGCATCTCCCGCGCATTGCCGAAGTGACTGTTTTGGAGCCCGGTTTCCGAATCCCGCGCATGGTCATGCAAAGATGCTCCGCTTCGATCACAACACAGACGGCATCCGCGCCCACGGCTTTCTGGATCGTATCGGCGATCTCCGACGTCAATCTCTCCTGAAGCTGGGGTTTTCGGGACAAGGTATCAACGATCCGGGCAACCTTGGAAAGTCCGAGGATTTTACCTTTTGTCGGAACATACGCAACATGCGCCTTCCCGAAAAAAGGCAGGAGGTGATGCTCGCACATTGAGTAAAACGGGATGTCTCCGATGAGGATCATCTCGTCGTTTCCTTCCTCAATAAAGGTCTTGATATCGTCGCGTATATCCCGATGCATCCCGGCGAAAATCTCTTCGTACATCTTTGCGACACGGTCCGGAGTCTCGACGATCCCGTCGCGGTTCGGATCCTCTCCGATCGCGATCAGGATTTCCTTCACCGCGTTTTTGATCCTCCGGGTATCGATCCCCGACGGATTCTGTTTTGCGTCGGACTTATTGGGAGTCATGTTGCGCACCTCTCTTTTCGTTTTTTCGTCGACCCGGCCGCTACCGGCCTTGATTCATGTTTCTTTCAACATTTTATTCCTGTATTGTACCGGGGTCATTCCTGTCTGCTTTCGGAATGCGACATTAAACCTTTGCGGACTCGAAAAGCCCACCTGCGTAGCGATACCGCTGACCTTTATTTCCCGCTGTTCCAACAGCTTACATGCCGCATCGACGCGCTCCTTCATCAAAAAGCTCATCGGACTGACTCCGAATTCATCCCGGAACGCACGCGTAAAGTATCCTTGACTGAGAAAAACATAAGCGGCGGCATCCGCGACCGAAGTGCCGCGATTGAAGTTCTGCTTCAAATAATCCCGGGCAATAAGAACCAGTTCCCGCGCTTTTCCTTGTCGAACGCGCAGGGACTCTTCCCACTCTTCCCGAAGAGCCCGGGAAAGCGCGACGAGCAGTTCCATCGTCAAAAACTGCATCATCAACTCCTTGCCGTACGCATCATTGACACTTTCCCGAAGGATTCGCTCGACCAAATCACCGATGTCTTCCCGGCTTCTGCCCGAAACCGTCAGAAAATAAGTGTTCTGTTTGTCCTCCCCGTCCTGTCCGCTCGCAAAATCAAGAAAGCGCTCCAAGGGTTTGGAGGAAACGCCATACATCGGAAGTGACGCCGATGGTCCTGTTTTGCGTTCTTTCGGATCCAATAGCGCATTTGGCGATTTGAGTTTCAAAGCTTCCTGAGCTTCTTTTATGTCCTGAGAAAAACCGAAATATAAAACGACCATTTCGGCCTGTCCGCTGATGACCCGTATCGTGTGGTTAACATTCGGGCGAATGACCAGTGTCGTTCCGTGTTCGAGGGGAACCGTCTTTCCCTCAACAGTCAATTCTGCTCGGCCCGATCGAAGATAAAGGAGCTCATGAGAGGTATGACGGCTCGATTCGGGCACCGGTGTGCTTTTCTCGAAGCAATGTTCGATTCCTTCAAAAACCACAGGGATCGATCCGGCGGCTTCCAGAATACTTTTTTCGATCGCGGGAAGAAGCTCTTCAAACATAGTGCATACTCCTTTTCTCCAAAATTGTCATGCCGCCTGCCTCAGGAGAGAAAACGGATATTGTCTACATACAGTTCGCCGCCCTTGTTCGTATCGAAAATCCGGAACTCCAATCGGCTCAGCATCGGTCCTTCCTCTCCCTCGTATTCCAATATCAACGTCTGCCATCTCAGAACGGCTTGAATCGCCGCTTCGCCCGAATAACCGTTCATTGAAAGTTTCTTCTCGCTGAGATCCGGATTGAAAACATCGACGGCGATCCTTTTGAAAGCGCGGAGATCCATCGGGGCAAATAGCGAAGCGTAATCCAAAACGGGGCCGAACACATAGAGGCTGTTCTCCGTGGAATACTTCAAATGTAAGGACGCGGACCCCTGAGTCTTGTTCATAAGCTCCTTTTCGATGGTACAGGTACCCTTGATCGTCTCGAAAACGGGCAAAACCTCGTACGGTTTGTCCCAAGACACCTTGCCGATCATTTCCAGTTGATCGCAGGAAGCAAAGGTCAGATCCGGAGCGAAAATCGATTTTTCTCTGTCGAATCGGAACGGCAAGACCGGCAGATCCGCCCGGTTCCGAAAAGTTGCGCTATGAGGTACCGGGCTGTAACCATAAGTCACGCCGGCCGGCTCGGGGATGTCGTCATGCCAAACCATTACGCGTATCCCGTGAAGGATCCTGGCATTGGCGGGTACGTAAACACGATCCTCACCGCATATCGAAAAGCCTCTCAGAACGGATTCGCTCTCCGCGAGCCACAGACCGTCCACCGTATTGTCAAAAGTCATCATCACCTTGTTGGCCACGATTTCGACGCCGATGCATTCCGGTGATGAAGAAGGCATTTTGGGCGTAAAGTGAATGCCCAGAGCAATTCCGGCCAGACGTTGTCCGACCGTGAAGGATTTGGTTTTTTGGGGAAGAAGAAGATCATGTTGGCCCATGATACCGACCGGCATCGGGAGTTTTCTGCGGATCGAAACCAGCGCTTCATTGAGTTCAAGATATCGCTCCGGGTGTTCCGGATCCAAGTTTTCCGGAGAGATCTGAAGAAAGATCAAGGACGGCACAGTCTGCCTGTCCTCCACCTCCCCCGGTCCGAAAACCGCTGCTAAACTGATTAACAATTTGCGCACCAACTTCGGATAGATATCCGCTAATTCGCTGTCGAAGCGATCCGGAGCAAAAACGATCCCACGTATGCTCACATCCTTAAGCGTGACCAGCTTGTGATTGTACATGACAGTCATTAACGATTCGGGTTTGAGATCTTCCCGAACATCGTTCCGGATCAATGCTTCGCCGATCTCCAAAGCAGAGATCGTCTTAACGTTCCCGGCGACCGGCTGAGTTGTCGCGATCGGAGGCTCTTCTTTTGACGGTTTATTCTCTGTCCCGGACGTCGAACTCTTCTCGTCAATGGAGATCTTACCTTCAGATGCTTCGCCCGGATTCGGGGGTGTGCCGTTTTCTCTGCTATTCTTTTCGGCGATCACGTCGCGGGAAAAAACAAACGCCCAGTCAGCCTCGGAGAAAAATAACCGCTTCTCCTTTAACGAGGCGAGAAGTTCTTTATCTTCTTCGATGATTTCACGCGACATCCAACTCAAGACCGAGGAGCCGTCCAATGCCAAATCCATCATTCCGACCGGATAGTGGATCTGATCGGCCAAACGGTATGCCATCGAAAACGCAGCTGAAGAAATCCGGGTCAATTGCGCCGAGTCCCGAACATGGACCCATCGCGTCTCGTCCGCCTTCGTGTCCCCGGAGAAAGAGTACCGTGCTCCTTCCTTAAGACCGGTTCTTTCGGGCGAAAAAAAACGAATCAGCCGGAGCGTGTTTTTTTTCAACGGGGTGCGCGGAGCAGCGGTTTGCGAGATCGGAACATGAAGAGGGCGCGATCCGATCATGATCCATACATCTCCGCAGCGAACGTCCTTTATGGCAACGGAATTCAGTCCGGAAGTAAAAACAAAGGTATACGCATCCGTTGACGCCTTGTAAGCGGGAAGTTCAAAGCGGAAATTACCCTCCGCATCCGTCTGGGTCTCCAAACTCAAAACAACGCCGTAATCGGTATCCAGTTTCGAGACCCGACGACCGTCTGTCGGATCCTTCACCACCTCAAGAGTAACGGTATTATGAGGGGTCGAAGCTCCGTAGAGCTTTACCGGAACCCTCTGCTGGAAAACCATTCCCTCGGACAGCCAGGCGGGAAGTCGGAAATCGTTCATGATCTCTCATTCTCCTCAATATTCTCATGGTCTATCCGTATATTATACGCTACAAAGCCCCTGCCGGTAAAACAATAATTATCACTTGTGAAGACGTCTCCCGGATCGCAATTTTTCGACAACCGGGAAGCATGAAGTTCATAATCGTTAAATTTTTAGATCAAATCCGGGTGATATTTTGCATATATTATATTGACTGACCCGGATAAATCGTTTAGTATTTGTAAAAAGTTATTGATAAACGGCTGCGTTTAAGTATTTAAGGACTCTAAGTCCTAAGAGGGGGATAGAATGAAGGATACGGCCCGAACAATGATCATGAATGACGAACTTGCCGACGCGATCGCAAAGAGACTCGGCGATCTTCTTCGGGAGGCTCGCCTCAATAAGAAATTGTCTCAGCACAGACTCTCCGACCAGGTCGAGATCAATACATCCTACTACAGTCTGATCGAGAATGGCGAAGTCAATCTAACGGTGCGTAAACTTATGTGCATTTGTGCAGGCCTTGGAATCCGTCCCGATGTAATCATGCGGGGTTTAGTTGATTCTCTCGAGACTTCCGAGATCCCGAAGCAAATCCACTAATATAACTTTTTTGTTCACAGGCTTTGATTCGTGTCCATTTATCGATATAATCGAGGTGTCGCATTTTTTACCTGAAGCCGACATCGGAGGTTCGATATGACACGAATGATCATTAAGTCGCCCGACCTTAAGAATGCCCAGTACGAGGATATTCGCAAGCAATTCAATACGGAGGCGGTTTCATTCTGCTCCCATTATCATGAACGTTCCGGTCATCCGAGTGAAATACCGGCGCACTATCATGAATATATTGAAATGATCTATGTGTTGGAAGGCACCTTTACCGCGACCGTCAGCGGACGGGATTACACACTGACCGACGGAGATCTGCTCTTGGTGAACGCCAACGAGCCGCACTCGTTTCACCGTCACGCCGAATGTATGTTCATCTGTCTTCAATTCGACCCGTTTCTCCTTTTCTCAACGGTCCGCTCGACATTTGAAGCGCGTTTCATCATGCCTTTTATCATGTCCTGTTCCTCCCCGCAACGGGTCATTCATTCTTCGGAGCTGACACAGACCGAGATTCCCGCTTTGGTCGAGGAAGTCAATCGCGAATATAACGAGAAAGACTACGGATACGAGTTGGCCGTCCGAGCCAGCATTTGTCGGATTTTTCTGTGGTTCCTGCGCAAATGGCGCAAGCAGGGCGTTCATATGGGGGTTACATCCACCGTTCGCAACGAAGATATTGCCCGTCTTGAAAACGTTCTCGGTTACATCGATCAGAACTATATGCGGACCGTAAGCGCCGAGAAAATGGCGCGGTTATGTAATATGAGTTACAGCTATTTTTCGAGATTCTTCAAAGCATCCATCGGCCGGTCCTTCTCTGAATATCTCACTTATGTGAGAGTCACCGAGGCGGAGAAACTCCTGATCACCACGGGCAAGAATGTCAGTCAGGTGGCCATGGAGACGGGCTTTTCGAACGCAAGTTATTTCATCACACAATTTAAGAAGCACCGTCAAATGACCCCGAAAAAATTTAAACAGCGCCTGTTAAGAGACGCTCTGGATAAGGGATGATTTCTTTCCTGAAATGTCCGGGAAGCAAAGAACTTATTAGCAATCAATAACACACCACCCTCAGCATAATTAACGCCCCGGCCGTTTCCGACCGGGGCGCTGTTTCTGGCTGCCGAACTAGGATTTGAACCCAGACAAACTGCTCCAGAGGCAGTCGTGCTACCCTTACACAATTCGGCATCGAAGTTAATTATCTGTTTGTCGCAGGAAAACGTCCGCCGACGAATGAGAGTATATCAAATCGGTGTTTGTACCGCAAGAGTAAAATCCTCACTGCGCGAATCATTCGTATCGGAAAGATTCTTTTCCGGATGTTTGGGTATCAACATCTCTTGTGCTAATATCCAGTTGGAGAGCATGAAAAACTAAGTTTTTGCGGAGGTGTACTATGAGCGATCCAACCGGCAACTACAGTCAAAACGATCACAGGGCAGCCCTGCCCGATCCGGTCAATGCGCAAGGGCAGGCGGAAACGCTGGCAACGATTTCGCTCATTTTGGGTGTTGTGGGGTTATTTTCATGCGGAATCACCGCGATGATCGGCTTGGTACTGGTTATTATCGCTCGGTATAAAGGCGCATCCGGAACGATTGCGACTGTCAGTTTAGTCGTCAACATTGTCATCTCTTGCCTCGGATTGCTCATTGGCGGAAGCGTTTTATTTATTGCCGTGGAGGCGTACGTGGAAGCGGCAGCCGGAGCATCGGCCGGGATATTGCTCTTTCGATGAAGAACGCTTATAAGCAAGCCACGCCCCGGAGCCTCGGCAATGAGTCTCTTTCACCCTTACCCCCGCCCCTCCGGCATCAGCGGGATATCCGAAAGCGGAGCGATCAGGCCGAGCGCTTCCATCTTCTCCCGAACCAGGCCGATATCGCGCCAAAGCGTTATTCTCTCATTGTTGTTTCTTAAAATATAGGCCGGATGAAAAGTCGGAAGGATCAAAAAATCATTCTTTTCGATAAAACGCCCGCGAACCTTCCCGATCGGTTCGTCGCTGTTCATGAAGTACTTATATGCGGTTTTTCCCAATAGAACTATAATTTTCGGCTTAGCGAATCGGATCTGCTTGGCAAGCAGAGGCATACACATCTTCGCCTCCTCCGCAGTCGGAACACGGTTTTCCGGCGGTCTGCATTTTACGATATTACAGATGTGAAAGTCGTCTCCCGTGAAACCGTATGCCTGGAGCAAC
Organism: Clostridiales bacterium; assembly: GCA_016930475.1. Classification (GTDB taxonomy): domain Bacteria; phylum Bacillota; class Clostridia; order Saccharofermentanales; family Saccharofermentanaceae; genus JAAYCT01. The sequence goes on from JAFGGR010000238.1 coordinate 14,118, forward strand.
AAATCCAGAAGTCGTCCGGCCTGACCGACGAACGGCATGCCCTGAAGGTCCTCGTTCGCTCCGGGCCCTTCCCCGACGATCATCAACTGCGCCCTGATCGCGCCCCTGTAAATCACGACATTGTTTCTTGTCTCGGAGAGAGAACAGGCCTTACAGCGCTTGCATTCATCGACAAAATCCGGCCAAGCATACGACAAAAAGATCACCGCCTTAAAAAATAATCAATATTTCAGCCTATTATACCAAATCATCGGCAATGCGCATTCGAACGGTAAAAGTCGATCCTTTGTCGACCTCGCTTTCAACCGACGCGCTCCCCTCATATAATTGGGCGATATGTTTCACGATGGAAAGTCCGAGTCCCGTACCGCCGAGCTCTCTGGAGTGACTCTTGTCCACGCGGTAAAATCGCTCGAAAATGCGCGACAAATGCTCCTCAGCGATGCCTTCACCGGTATCACGAACTGAGACGGATATGATGCGATCCGGCTCGCGAACCGCCTTGACCCAGACCGCCCCGCCCTCACGGTTATAATTGATCGCGTTGTCTAAGAGATTGATGAGGATCTGTTTCATTCTAGATTTTGAAGCCAGTACGGGCAAGGGATCGCCTTCCGTCCAAATCAGCTCAATTTTTCGCTCCGAAGCTTTCTCCCGCAACATATTCAGCGTTTCTTCAATCAACGGATTAATATCGAAGCGCTCCGCCTCAGAATCCTGTTCGATTCGCTCAATCTCCGATAGCTGAAGCACATCGTTGATCAGTTGATGAAGCCTTTGCGCCTCGATATCGATGATCTCCAAGAATCGCTTCTGGGTCACCGGGTCGATATTCTCCGAACCGCGTAAAGTATCGATAAATCCGCGGATGGAAGTCAGAGGGGTCTTGAGCTCGTGGCTGACGTTTGCCGCAAATTCCGCCTTCATATCCTGAAGAGCCGCTAACCGGGTATTCTTCTCCTCAAGCTCGCGCATATCGCGTTCAAGACGCTCCGCCATCTCGTTGAATGCCGCGGACAAGGCTCCGATCTCATCCGGGCCGGTCGCAATGATCCGAGCCGAATAATCTGTTGTCGAAATCGATTCGGCCGCCTTCTTAAGTTCAAGCAGAGGCTTCGTGAGCCTCTTGGAATAGAAAAAACCGAAAACCGAAATCGCGAGGACCGTCGCCGCGATCACCGCGAGAAATGCCCACTGCATCTGCCGAACGCCCCGCTCATATTCGACGAGAGGCATCGAGATCCGGACGACCATGTCAGAAGCTTCGTCATAGTCTGCCATGTATAGCATATCCGCTCCGACTGTCCGGCTGTAACGCTTCTCGTACGCCGTTTGTCCCGATTTAAAGGCAGAAAAGACCTCGACCCGATCCAGATGGTTATCCATCTTATCGGCATCTTCGGCGCTGTCATACAACACCTTCCCGCTCCGGTCGATCGTTGTGATCCTCAAGTCGCCGGAGGTTCTCGAAAAGATCCCGATACAATCTTTTCCGGCAGCGTCGAACGCCGCTCCCCCCGCGATTTCCTTCTCGAAAAAAAGACTCGCGGAGACGAGGAACTGCCGGTTCGCGTTTTCGGCGTATTCCGACAGAAAATAGACGCCGAACGCGCCGGTAATAATGATCGAAAGCAATACGACAAAAAAGATAAATGCTTGGAATTTTCTGATCATACGAACACCGTCCGTTTTCTCTTTTATATGGTTCTATTCCCGAAATCGGTATCCCCGGCCCCGCACCGTCTCCAGGTATTCCGGATGTGCGCCGTCCTTTTCGAGTTTCTTGCGAAGCTGGCGGATATGCACATCCACCGTCCTGGTTTCTCCGATATATTCGTAGCCCCAGACACG
>JAFGGR010000239.1 GCA_016930475.1 Clostridiales bacterium
CCAACCGACGAGGTCCGCGTCTTCCTCAAAACTGTTCTCTCCGAGTTTGCCGTCTTGGGCGGGCACTGTCTCAGAATCCGTCTCAGAATCCGTCACTTTTGTTGCACCGGTCGGAGGTGTCCATGATGGCTCGACCGATTCTTTGCATGCAGCTGACCCGATGATCAGAGACAGGATCAGCACCGCGGAGAAAATGGATTTCAGATGAAGATGTTTCATTTTCGGCTCCTTTTCAGTTTGAATGATTGATTGTTCAAATTCTATTCTTACAACGCTAAACGATTAATTATCCTTGATAGCAAGAAGGAGAAGCATTGAAGCTTCTCCTTCTGATTATTATTGCAGTCAGAGCGATACAACGATTATTCTTTGAGCGCTCCCAAGGTTAAGCCGCCAACGATTTGCTTGGATAATAGTACAAACACGACGATAACCGGCAAAACCGACATGACGATACCTACATATACAGCACCCACGTTCGTTCTGAAACGGTCTCCCTTGAGAAGTTTAACAACCAACGGAACCGTGTACTTGTCCGTAGTACTGAGGATCATCGACGGAAGGAAGAAGTTGTTCCAGCTGGCTACGAAGGAGAATATCGCGAGAGTGAATATTCCTGGTTTTGCCATTGGTATCATGATCCGATGAAAAATGCCGAACTCTCCACATCCGTCAATACGAGCAGACAAGATCAGATCCTTCACCAATGCGGTCTTCAAATATTGCTCCGCGAAAAACACAGAACCGGGAGCCGCAATAGCAGGAATGATCAACGGCCAGAAGGTATTCGTCAAATGGAGTCTGCTCATGAACTGAACAAACCCGATGATGGCAACCGACTGAGGAATTAAAACGAGAATGTAGATGAATCGGCGGAAGAATTCCTTGAAACGGAAGTTGTACACTTCAATTGCATAAGCCGTCAGCATCGAAAAATACACGGTGAGCACTGTTGAGGATACTGTAACGATCGCACTGTTCTTATAGCCGGTCCACATTTGCACATCACGCGACATTATAAAATTCCAGTTGGAAACTAATGATTTACTGGGGAGAAAAGACATGCTTTGATAAATCTCCTCAGTGGAGCGAGTCGCGTTCATAAAAACCAACCAAACAGGGACGATGGCAACGATTGCGAGAACAATCAGGACAACATAGATGAAGAAACGCGCAACACCTAAACGAAAATGACCGCTCTGAGATAGCTTCACATTAGTAGCCACTATGCTCTACCCCCTTTAAGCCGAAGAGCACGCTCCTTGCGAGCCGCCCTCGAAGCCTTTCTTTCCATGCCCGCATCTTTATCGCGCAAAAGGAAGAAAATCAACATTGAACATACCGTCGTCATAAGCAATAGGATGACACCAATCGCAGCTGCCGATCCGGCGGCGTTTGCAAGCTGGAACTGTCTTTGCATGAGGCAGTAAATCGTCGTAATCGAGTTCCTGGGATTTCCTTCAGCAGAAATCAGATACGGAATATCGAACATTTGCATGCCACCGACCAGAGAAGTAACCAATGTATAAACCAAAATCGGCCGAAGCGAAGGAAGGGTAATGTACCGGAACATCTTCACCCCTCCGGCTCCGTCAATCATTGCGGATTCATACAGCGAAACCGAAATGGACGACATACCTGCCACAAGAATAACAATGGTGTTGCCGTACCACATCCACCACTGAATAAAGGAAATCAGCATCTGAGAAAAGGTCTCATTCATCAGGAACTCGAATCCTTCGTCCCAAACACCGAGAATACCGACTAAGAATTGGTTTGCAGGAGCCATTTTGTCCTGGAATAATTTGAAAAATATAACACCGACTGTTGCGGGCATCAAGAGGTTCGGCATATAAAGAAGCGAACGCCAGAACCCGATCAGTTTGATTTTCAAGAAAGAACTGCTGAACCATACGCTCAACAGCATCGCAATGCCAAGCTGAGGAATGTAATTGACCAGCCATATTTTCCATGTGTTTACTATGGATTTCTTCTGAACTGAGAACTTCTGGTAATCAAAAGATTCTTTGATTGCTTCCCAAGACAGATTCTTGGGTAAGAAGTTCTTGAAAAACCTCTCAAAATTGTCCAAGCCAACAAACTTAACTTGTGTCGGCTTCAAAACATTCAGGTTTGTAAAACCGATATAGAGTGTATAGATGACTGTGTAAAGAGAGAAGATACAGAAAACAATGATAAAGGGAGCAATCATTATGTAAGCTACATGGCCCTTCTCGAGACTGAGATGCCTGCGCTCCCTATTCCCCGACCCAGCTTTGACCGCAACGCCTGTCGATTTTGTCGATTTGCCGGTAAGCATAGCTGTTCCTCCATTACCGATTATTAAGTGGTGACAAGCGCCTGCGCCTACAAGAGGCGCAGGCCTTGCCACCAAACAAATCTAATTAGTCCATTGTCAGTTCCAGATCAGAGAACGGTTAAATTACACGCTCTTGTCCGGGAAAGCAGCCGCAACGGCATCCTTGAATGTCGCAATGGCTTCATCCTTGGTCTGCGCGCCGGAAGCATACTGGCGAACAGCGTCAAGGAGCATGTTCTGAACGGACTCGTCAGAACCTTGGAACAGACGAGCGCTGACATTCGGGGCAGCAGCCGCAAATCCGGCATAAGAGTTTTGTCCGCCAAGGAACAGACTCATCTCGGAATCGTCAAAGCTGGCGGTGATCGCGTCAACAACCTTCTTGCTGGAAACGAAGTCTCCGGCAGCTTGCTTCAGTTCACCTTCACCGGCGGGGCCCGCCAACTCAGGATCGATCGCCGCAAGATAGTCATGCGTGTAAACACCGGTCGCCCAGTTCGTCAGGTTGGTCTCGTCGAGCGCGACGAACTTAACGAATTCTTTGGCAACTTCGGGGTTCTTGGCATTCTTCATAACGCCAACCCATGTTCCGCCCCATTGATAAGGCTGAGGACCTGCAACGCAACCCCAGTCGCCCTTTGTGGCGTCGCCGGCATTTCCGGACAAGACATAAGGAAGACCCCATGTCGGCAGGAAGTAGCAGAAAATCTGGATGGCGTTACCACCGGCATCAGAGAGAGCGTCTCTCATTCCGTTGAACCAACCCTCAGACCACTGGTTAACAGCAGCTTCGTATCCATTCTCACGGAAAACTTTGGCGATTTCGAACAGCTCGTCGACCTTCGGGTCGATAACAAGCGTGTCATCAACAAACCAAGGATCTGTACGGTTTGAAAAATACGAGTTACGGAATTCGTCTACGGAAGCAACCATGAAGGTCTTTCCGCCGGACTTTTCCTTAATTGTAGCGGCCATTTCCGTGAACTTGTCCATGTCAGCCATCAGAGCCTGAACTTCGGTAGGATCATCCGTTCCGAAGTATTCCAGAGCCAGGCTGCGACGATAGAAAACGGCACCGGGAGTCGTCTGGTAAGAATACGCACGAATCTCGCCGGACTCATAGTTCGTTCCGACTTCGATGGTGTTGGCGTATGTCTGAAGAGCATCCGCATAAACCTTCAAATCGGAAATGTCATACAGCATGCCATCGGCATCGACAAATTCCTTGACGAAAGCAGCTTCCAGGCCGATAACATCCGGGCACTCAGCCGTGTTGGCGGCCGCGATTGCCTTCTGTCTGAACTCACCACCGTCGGCGGGGATCTCGACATAGGTTACAACAACGTCCGGGTTTGCAGCCTTAAAGGCGATCGTCATGGTCTTCAACTCATTGGTGAAGGACCATACGGTCAGTTCGCCCTGAAGGTTCGTTATCGGCGGCTCGGTTACGGGCGCCGCTGTCGTTCCTTCAGGAGCCTTTGTGGTGGCTGCTGTGGTTTCGTCCGTGCCGTTATCGCAAGCTGCGAGAACGCCCAGAACGAGAACCAGCGAAAGTACTAGTGCAACTAGTTTTTTCATTCACTTTTCCTCCTAAAAATTGTGTGATGATGTGATTTGTCGAAATTTCTTTCGACTGCTTGATTATAGCATCAGTTTTTTTTCTATGCAACACCCTCAAACGAACTCGAAATTTGACCGAGAAATACGTGCACTGTGCCCAAAACTCCTTTATATAAGGATTTTTCAGGTTTTTCGGGCACAGACGAATGTATATGTATCATTATGTAATATGATATTAAGTGCCTTAATGTACCATTTGATTTGATTCACTTCACATACAAAAACAAGATAATCCCATCCGATCCGATTCTCCTCTTTATGCGGGGTCTCTATCGGATTTGAACGCCTCCGCTCGTCCGACTCCTTGATCTGCTCGGCACTCCGGCTTCCCCTCTTGACGGTAGAGCGCATCCATGGCACGGCGCGGACCCCGATACGGTTCGGGTCAAATATTCCAATAAAAAAGAGCCCCCTTCCGGGAACTCTTTTTTATTGGAGCCTTTAATCGGATTCGAACCGATGACCTCATCCTTACCATGGATGCGCTCTACCTACTGAGCTATAAAGGCTTGTTCTTCATATGGAGCGGATGACGGGAATCGAACCCGCGTAGTCAGCTTGGGAAGCTGGAATTCTGCCATTGAACTACATCCGCGACTCGTTTGCGCAAGGAAGATTATACAGGGCAGAGTTTGCTCTGTCAATTTAATCGACCTCTAAATTTGTCCCGGACTTGTTCGATAAATTCATTTTGTGTCCGGAGGAGCGGCGCACTGTGCAGGGCGGATCGAAAAACCATCGCGAGGATCTGCGGACATTTCATTCTTCGAACTTGCGATAACGACTTGCAAACTCCTCCTGAATGAGCGCCTGACCCTTCTCGTTCGGGTGAATACCGTCCATGCAAAGGTAATCGTCCAATCGGTCAAGCTCGAGAAATTTTGTTCGAACATCGACGAGCGGAACATCCATTTCTTCAGCGATTCGGCACACACGACTCGAGTACAATTCCTGACGACGGTATATCACCTGCTTGTCATGGAGAAATTCCATGATTCGCGATGGAATGACTTCCGCAAGCGAGGAAATGGCGTCAAAATATCGCTCTGCGTGGATCGGAGGCAGGCTCATTGTGACCGGCCTGCTGCCCGCCGCGCGAATGGCACGGATCATGCCCCTCATGCTTTCTTCGAATTTTTCGATCGGGGTATTGGACTGATGCTTCTTCAGCGGGTCACGGGAGACCTCTTTCCAGTCGTAATCACAATCATTTCCGCCGAATTCGAGCAGGATCAGCCCGGACGCTCCGTCCGATTCGAGGGACTTAACGAGGGGCGAAAAGGCTCGTGTCGCGGTACAGCCGAATCGCGAGTGGTTCGTGATCGGAACGGAAAATCTCCTCGAAAACAACTCCACGGCAGAATCGCGCAAAAAGGTATACCTCTTTTTCACGGGGTCGAAAATGACTCCGCGCATGATGGAATCTCCCCAGATACTGATCGCCGTCGACATATTGAAACCTCCGAATGTAGTTTCCATTATCATATCACACGATTTTTCTTATCGCAACGAATTGTTGATATAATCGCATCTTTGCGGGTCGGGTCGATCTCTTGAAACCAGCTCAGCAAGTAGCCGCAACGATCGCCGAACGTTTCTTTTCGCAATTTTTCTAAAAACAGTTATAATGACGGTGCAAAATAACGAACCGCGGAGATCACTATGAGGAAATTGCATCAACGAATCAAAACCGATCCGGTCCGACCCGAAACGCCGCGCTCCCGATCCCGGTCTTCAGACAAGAAGCAATCAGGCTCTCTTATTCCCTTAATGCTGGTTTGCCTCGCGGCCCTTTCAGTCGGCGGGATCCTGACGGCACATTTTTTGGGGCTTTTTTCCGATTCTTCACCGATGCCTACAACGGTTTCGACTCCGGTGCTGATCGGTTCTTCCGACTCCGCTGCCGCTTCGGCTCCGGCCGAGAATCTGCCGCTTACGGGAAAGACGATTTTTCTCGACGCGGGTCACGGCGGGTATGACAACGGCTGTATTTATCCCGACAGTGACCCGACTTATGTCGAAAAGGACTTTAACCTTCAGATTGCTTTCGAGACGCAGGAGGAACTGGAGGCACTCGGTGCCAAAGTCATCATGCTGCGAACGGACGATTCTTTTCTTTCCATCTATGCCCGTCCCGCGATGGTCCACCTTTTCTGTCTGGATCACGCCGAGGAGCTCGGAATGGAGCCGCTGCCCGAAGATCTGGAACTGCGGTTGCGCGAAGGAATGGAGGAGGCGATCCGGGTCAATTCCGAAGATATCTCGGCCGGTTGTATGGGCGCGATGGTCGGAAGCGGTTTCAGCGAGGATATGATCGCCCTCATGGAATCCGAATACAAGATCGACGACGTCATTTTCCTGTCGATTCATAATAATTGGAATTCCGACCCCTCCCTTCACGGAACGCAAATGTATTTTGTCACGGACGATTCGATCATCAAGAGCGAGGAGCGACTGATCCGCGAGGACCCCTATTACTCTGACCCGGACTATATTGTCCGCGAGGGTTATTGGGGTCGTGAATGGGAGCGCAATCGTCTGCTCTCGCGCTTTTTGCACGACGCGATCACGGAGTCGGCGCCGGAATTGGAGCCCAACGTGCCGGAACTGGTCGAGGACAATTTCGCCGTGCTCCGGGAACATGGGCTGGCCTCTGTCATGCTCGAGCTGACTTTCGTATCCAATCCGGAAGATCGGGATCGACTGACGAACGAACAAGTCATCCGGAAAATGGCAAAGGGGATCGCTCAGGGCTGTATATATTACTATAATAATACAAATTCGTAATCCGCTCGAAAAGTGACGACGCAGTTTATGTGATATTCTGATGCTGAGTTAATCGGTGTATTTGTAACATTTGATGGAGGTAAATGATGAATATCGCGATCATTACCGGGGCTTCTTCGGGAATCGGCGAAGAAATATTACGCGGTCTGGCCCGCGAACGAGGCGCTTTCGGCAGTCTGCCGTTCGGACAAATTTGGGCGGTCGCTCGAAACGCGGAGCGTCTGGAAGCTTTACGAGAAGAGATCGGCCCGGAAATGATCCGGATTTTCGCGTTGGATCTGACCGTACCGGGCGCCGTGGATGCACTTTCTGCCGCTCTGGCGGAGGAAATGCCAACCGTGGGCTTATTAGTGAACTGTGCCGGCGTCGGACGAGTCGGCCCGGTTTTCGGACAAACGCCGGAAGACCAGAAAACGATGGTCTCTCTGAATTGTTCGGTCCCCGCCGAGATGACTTCGATTTGTATCCCTTATATGATCCAAGCCGCGAAGGAATCCGGCTTCCGCAACGGACCGCGTATCCTGAATATCGCTTCAAGCGCTGCTTTTCTGCCTCAGCCCGGTTTTGCGACCTATGCGGCCAGCAAGGCGTTTCTGGTCAGTTTTTCCAGAGCGGTCAACGAAGAACTGCGCCCGTATAACATTTCGTCGACGACAGTCTGTCCCGGACCGGTCTCCACCGATTTTCTAGCCCATGCGACCGGAAAAGCGACCGCCTCCTTTTCGGGGATCAAGAAACTCTTCGTCGCCCGTCCCGAAAAGGTCGCCGCTAGCTCGATCCGTGCCGCTCGAAAAGGTCGCGCGCTCCTCGTATACGGATTTTCTCAAAAAGCTTTTCACGTCGTTTCGAAGCTGTTGCCGGCGCGATTTTTGATGTTTTTAGCATCGCGTCTGACCGGATCCGAGATGCCCGCGCCGACGCC
>JAFGGR010000025.1 GCA_016930475.1 Clostridiales bacterium
GCAATGTCAAACCACAAAAGCAATACACCGGGCAGAATAACCGGTACCACGATGCGAATAAATTCCATCAGGATGAACGCGCCGAAAATATTACCGAATAGTCGCAGCGACAGCGACATCGGCTTAATGATGTACTCAAGGATCCGAAACGGTAACATTGCCTTCATCGGGTAAACCAGAGAACGGAAAAAGCCCTTAACACCGACGAATCGGATCGAAATAAAAATAACATAGATGATCGCAAAGAAGGCCATGGAGACCGGAAACGCGATATTCTTCGCCGGCGGCCGAACACCGAGCATCGAAACGACATTACACGAGAGAAGAAAAAAAGCAATGGTCCCCACCATCGGCGTTACCTCGGCTGCCTGTTTTCGGTTCATCCCGTTGTTCATACATAAGTCTGTCAAAAGTCCGACGATTGCCTCCGGAACGATCTGCCGACCTTTGGGAACGCGATCACGACGGGAAGCCATCCAAATCCAAAAGAAAATTGAAGGGATCATGGCGATCCATATCGCGATGACGGCATCGGTAAGAAGGACCCTCGTGCTTCCCACCGAAAAATACTGTTCGACCTGCATGATCGATTCGCTGATCCCCTCGCCGATATCGCCGATTTTAATTTCTTCGATCAGTCGGTCGACAAGCGCATTGAAATAGCTCGAAAACCATTGCGATACGGATTGTGCTAAGCTAAAGCTCATCGTGTTTCACTTTCTCCCGTAAAAAAGATGAAGTCCGGATCAACTCAGGACTTCGAGATTGTTCTATATTTGCGATTTTACGCCCATAACGATCATTGTGCAACTATGCTATTGACTAATTTTTCGGGACTTTTGCTCTTGATTTATGGTGATTGATGCGTGTCTACTTGGTGCCGAACAACCGGTCTCCGGCATCACCGAGTCCGGGTACAATATACGCGTGGTCATTCAGACGGGGATCTCTCGCCGCGCAAAAAATCGGCACATCCGGATGATCTTTCTGGAGTCTTGCGATGCCTTCGGGTGCCGCAATCAGACACATGAATTTGATCTGGGTAATTCCGCGCTCCTTAAGAAAGGTTACTGCCGCGGACGCCGACCCGCCGGTCGCGAGCATCGGATCGAGGATAACGATTTCCCGCTCGGTCACATCATCGGGCAGTTTGCAGTAATATTCGACCGGCTCCAAAGTTTTGGGGTCTCTGTAAAGACCGATGTGTCCGACCTTGGCCATCGGAAGCAAGTTGAGCATTCCGTCCACCATTCCCAGGCCGGCTCTCAGGATCGGAACTATTGCCAGTTTCTTACCGGCAAGGACCTGCGTCTTGGCGATCGCGATCGGAGTCTCGATCTCGACCTCTTTCAGCGGCAGATCCCGGGTCACCTCATAAGCCATCAACATTGCGAGCTCACCGACCAGTTCGCGAAACTCTTTTGTTGTCGTCCTCTTGTCACGCAAAAGGGAAATTTTGTGCTGAATCAGGGGGTGATCGAAAATGAAAACGTTGCTCTCCATGAGGGGCCCTCCTTAAATGAATATCAGAAACATTGTAACACTCATTCGATGTCGTCGACACGTTCGCGGTGTCTTCCGCCGTCAAAAGTCTCGCTCAGGAATGTGTCGACCATGGACTCCGCCAGAGAAACACCGACCACCCGAGCGCCCATCGCCAGTATATTTGCATCGTTGTGCTGACGCGCAAGTCGGGCCATGCACTCATTCAAGCAAAGTGCGCAACGTATTCCGCGTTTCTTGTTGCAAACGATCGAGATCCCGATGCCCGTCCCGCAGATCGCGATCCCCCTCTCGGCAGAGCCCTCGGAAAGATCCTTAGCGACCAGGCGACCGGCCTGAACATAACTGTACGGCTCTTTCGAGGATAGTGCGCCGCGATCCAGAACTTGATGACCTTTCTGCTCAAGATGCGATACGATTGCCTGCCGCAGTTCATACCCCGCGTGATCCGATGCGATTGAAATTACCATTCTTCACCCTCCGATTATGTAACTTACGATCCGAATACGAGGCCGGTCCACTCATCGATCCTGTTGCTCCTCGATCCGATTACGAGGCCCGTCGGCTCTCCGACCACGTTGTCCCGCCGGCCATAACGCGCGCCGTCTATCCTTCGATCGGGCGATACGTGAAGCCGGATCTGCCCGACGCATAATCCTCGACGATCTGGCCGTTGCCGTAGATCTTGTACTTATATGTGACGAGACCCTCCAGCCCCACCGGGCCGCGCGCATGGATCTTCGACGTGCTGACGCCGACCTCGGCACCGAAGCCGTATTTGAAGCCGTCCGAAAATCGGGTCGAGCTATTCCAGAAAACGTTGCCGGAGTCAACCGCGTTCATGAAAAGCTCCGCCGTCTCCCGGTCCGATGTTACGATGGCGTCCGTGTGCCCCGACCCATATCGGTTGATATGCTCGATGGCTTCTTCGGGACTGTCGACGATGCGAACGGACATCTCATAGTCCAAATACTCCTTGTGCCAGTCCGTCACGCGATCGATCGAGAGCATTTCCGCCGCACGTTCGCAACCGTGTAGCTTAACACCCTTTTCGCGAAGCGCGGCGGCTAATTCGGGCAATAGCGAATCGGCGATATCCCGATCAATCAGAAGTGTCTCTGCGGCGTTGCAAACAGCTACGTACTGAGTCTTGCTGTCAACGACGACGCGACGCGCCATATCGGGCGACGCGTCCCGATGCACATAAACATGACATACTCCGTCCGCATGCCCGAGAACAGCGATCTTGGTGTGTTCCATGATATAACGAACAAACTCGTTCGAACCCCGGGGGATCAACAAGTCGATATACTCATCCAGCCCGAGCATTTCGGTGACCTCGGTCCGTGATTCCAAAAGAGTGATCCACCCGTCGGGGATCCCCGCCGCGACAGATGCTTCCTCAATGATCGATGCGAGAACTCGATTCGTATGGAGCGCTTCGGATCCGCCCTTAAGGAAAACGGCGTTACTTGTCTTCAGGCAAAGCGACGCGATCTGAACCAAGGCGTCGGGACGCGACTCGAAAATGATCCCGATCACGCCGATCGGACAGGATACCCGGTAAAGGGAAAGACCCTCGTCCATCTCTGTGCCAAGAAGGATCTTGCCGACGGGATCCGGCAATTCGGTCAGTCGGATCAGACCTTCGGTCACGACCGCGAGCTTACTCTCGTCGAAAAGCAGGCGCTTTTGCAGGGGCATGGGAAGCCCGGTTCTCCCGGCCTCCTCCATATCTTTTGCATTCGCAAGAAAAACATCCGCGGCGCGCTCTCCGAGCCGTTCTGCGATCGCCGTTAAGGCGTTGTTCTTGATTTCCGAGGAAAGAGAAAACATCTTTAAGGATGCGTTCTTCGCAACTTCGGCTTGTCGTTTTAAATTTGACATAAATCACGTTTCCCCTTTTCGCTTTCAATCATTATATCAAAAAATCGCGGTTCGTCTTCTCTGATTACAGATGAATTCTCCACGTTTTTTCCCCTGTTATCCACTTTTTTGCCCTGTGGATAATGTGGAAAACTCTGTGCATAACTAAAGGACAGAGGTTTACGGCTTTTCACGCCCGAAAAGCTTTGAATTCAGGGATTTTACATTTTCTTAACGCAATCGGTTAAAAACTCGTAAGTTTCGGGTAAACCCCGAGGTCTATTGAAATGAGGGGTTTTGCGGAATCGGTTTGAATGAATGTTCGGCATGCTGTCCGCATACGGCGGACAGATCATAACAGATCCGCATCGAATCAGCGGTCTCCAGCCCGACGAAAATAATGATTCATCTGACAACGGATATTTCCGTTATATAACTTTCTTCTCTTATCGGCCGGGCGAACGGAAGCCTGTTCGAACGAGTCGTCCGGCGAGATCACCGACAGACGAATCCCGTCTCTGCAGAAACCCTTTTCATCCAGATAGGTACGCGCGATCTCGCTGAACAACTCGGTCGCTTCCTCCGGCGTTTGCATTCTTTCACCATACGGCGGATTGGTCAAAATGAGCTGGCGGTCATATCCCGTCCACTCACGCAGAGCAGCCGGGGTCTGCGAAAACGCATCCGCTTCTTTGAACCGAACGAATTCAGAAACGCCCGCCGCAGAGGCGTTACCGGTTGAATTTGCGATTTCCTTCGCGTCGATGTCCGATCCGTATAAACAGATCGCACCTTCATTTTTACCTATCCTCAAGTCGCGCGCTTCCTCGCGAGCCAAACGGAATGCTTGTGTCCCGATAAACGGCCATCGCTCGGCACGAAAAGCCCGGTTCAACCCCGGCGCGATCCGATGCGCAAGCAACGCCCCTTCGATCACAATCGTTCCCGAGCCGCAGAACGGATCGACCAGTGCTTCCTTTTCGTATGGGAAAAAGCGTGACAGGCTGACCATTCCGGCCGCGAGGGTCTCGCGAATCGGCGCGATGTTTCGAAGAGGACGATACCCCCGTTTATGGAGTCCGTCTCCGGAAGTATCGATCATTACACGGACCATATCCGAAACGATTCCGAATGTGACCTTCACCAGACCGATGTTCTCGTCTTCAAACAGTCGCGCGGTCTCAAGCTTTCCCCTGGCTTGAAGCAAGCGTCGAACGATCGCCTTCTTGCAGACGCCTTGGCAAGCCGGGATACCGAACAACTTGGATTTTCTGGAATACCCCTCGACATGAAACGCATAGGAATCAGGAATGTAGTCCTCCCATCGGATTTTCGCGATCCCGTCGTAGAACTCGTCAAAGGTCTCCGCTTCAAACAAGCCGACGGACAGCAACACGCGCTCGCCCCGGCGCACCCACAAGTTCGTGCGCGCCACTGCTTGCGCGATCTCATTGTCCGGAATCGACAAAAGCACCATTCCGTCTTGTACCGTTATGTTTTCCTGTTTGTAACCGATGGTCTCAAGATCTTCACGAATGAGGCTCTCCAGTCCGAATAAAGCGGTAATGACCAGTTCCATATCAA
>JAFGGR010000026.1 GCA_016930475.1 Clostridiales bacterium
GTAGTCGGTCTTCAGGCGTTCAAGCTCCGTCGCGAACATCTTTTGAGCCGAAGGAAGTTGTCGGATCATATAAACCGGCAGCTTGGTCGCGATATTGACACGTTCACGATACCCTCCCTCAAGCGCCTTGCCGAGCATCGCCTCGTTTCGTCCTCCGTGGTATATATACGCCGTGTCGAAATAGTTTACCCCGTTTTCGATCGCTTTTCGGATCATCGAAATACAACGCGGCTCGTCGAAGCCGCCTCCTTTGAACGGGAGTCGCATACAGCCGAAGCCGAGCGCAGAGAGTTCCTGTCCGTTCTTGATGTTGGTTCTCGTAAGCATATTTCCCTCCGTTATTGAAACTGCCTTATATCACTGAGACGTTTGAAATCCGGATTTGCTCCCGTAAACAACCCGATCCTCAAGACCTCGGCATTGTCCGCCGCGCGCTTGTCGATGAGGCCCGTATCGGCACAAGCGGAAAGCAGGAGGTCCGGTCGAAGGTTGCGGCTTGATCCGGCATAGACCATGATCTCTGCAGTTTCCTCTCTGTCCGAAAGATCCCCGTCGTCCGTCTTATCTGTTTCTGACGGTTCCGTGACCTTCAGGATCAAAGGCCGAAGATCCGCCCGGGTCTCCTTGCCCTTTGCGTGCTTCATGACGGGAATCTCGTCGCGAGTCATGAGTTCCGAAAGTGCCTTGCGGATCCCGGGAGCGGTGATCCGATAGGTCGCGGCCGTCACAAGCGACATGATGCTTTTGCCGGAGTCCGGGATCTCCCAGGCGGCCAAAGCACGAAGGCCGATCGGACTATACGCGTTGAAGCGATCCGGAAATTCTTCTATATCGATCTTTTCGTTGAAAAAGATATCCACACAATCGTCCGTCGTCGCGATCCCCACGCCGAGCGGCAGAGCGAAAACTAAAGTCGGTCTCGGATTATATCCCTGAGTGTACAGCACCGGCATCCCGGCACGGCGCAGTGTCCGCTCAAACGTGCGCATCAGATCCAAATGTCCGATATACACGATCGATCCTTTGCGTTCAAAGCGCACTCGGACCGGGCATGCTTCGGTCTTATTTTGCATGGTGATCATTTTTTCGCGTTCAGCTTGAAGCATGGCACACCCCCGCCTCGAGATCCGCAGCCCCGCAAGCCCTGCAGCCGGGTTGGCACGGAGACGTGACTACGCTTTCATAAGCCCTCTTGCGCTCGCGCAGCAGGTATTTTTTACGGACACCCGTATCGATATGATCCCACGGAAACACTTCGTCCTCGCCGCGCTCGCGATGCGAATAATATGAGAGACTCAGCCCGTGACGATCAAGGATCTCCATCCATCGGTCCAATTGAAAGCAATCGTCCCACGCATCGAAAAAAAGCCCGCTCCGATAGCCATCCAAAAGGACCGGCGTCAGCCTTCGGTCGCCCCTTGACATCACCGTCTCCCATACCGACGTGTCCGGATCATGCCAGGAATACTTAATGTTTCGGCTTCTCATACGGTCTGCCAGTGCTCTTTGCTTTTCGACGAGTATTTCGCGGGTGTCCTGTTTCTCCCACTGAAAAGGCGTGAACGGCTTCGGGATAAACATTGACGTCGACACGATGATCTCGAGCCGGCGCTTGCGCTGACCGGTCCGGGCCGTGACATCAAAATAGAGTTTCTCGATCCGCTTGGCCATATCCGCGATCCCCAGGACATCCTCCATGGTTTCCGTGGGCAGTCCGAGCATAAAATAGAGCTTTACGCGGCTCCAGCCGCCTTCAAATGCCAGTTCGAGCGCGGAGAAAATGTCTTCCTCCGTGATCCCCTTATTGATAACATCCCGGAGGCGCTGGGTGCCGGCTTCCGGTGCGAAAGTCAACCCGGTCTTTCTCGTGTCCGACACCTTCTCCATCAAGCCAAGCGAAAAAGAATCAACGCGCATCGACGGAAGGGAAAGGCTGGTATGCCGCTCGCCGAAAGGCTCGACCAGAGCTTCGGCCAGTGGCTTCAATTGGGAATAATCGCCGGTCGAAAGCGAAAGCATCCCGAGCTCGTCGTATCCTGTGTTTTTCTCAAGATCGAGCGCCTGAGAAATTAAGGTGTCCGCGTTCTTTTCCCGGACAGGTCGGTATATAAACCCGGCCTGACAAAAGCGACAGCCCCGTCCACAACCGCGGAAAAGCTCCATATAGGAACGGTCGTGAACGATTTTCGTGTGCGGTACGATGGGATCGGTCGGAAAATATACCGAGTCCAGATCCTTGATGATGCGCTTACGGATCTTCTCCGGAGCCGATGCGACATTCGGACAAACTCCTTCGATCGTACCGTCCGGCCGATAGTTCACATCGTAGAGCGATGGAACATAAACGCCGGGAATGCCCGCCGCGGCCTCCAAAAGACTTCTGCGACTCATCGGAATGCCCGCTTGCTTCGTGCTTTCTTCTGTCATCGATCCCGTCTGCCGGGAAATCTTGTACTCGCGCAGGAGTGCGGTCAATTCAACTAAGACCTCCTCCGCTTCTCCGATGACGATCATGTCGAAAAAGTCGGCGACCGGTTCCGAGTTATATACGACCGGTCCCCCGGCGAGCACGATCGGATGGCTCTCGTCCCGGTCTGCGGAAAGAAACGGGATCCCTGAAAGATCGAGCATCTGAAGTACATTCGTATAGCACATTTCGTATTGAAGTGAAAAACCGACGACGTCAAACTCCGAAAGCGGCGTCTTCGTCTCCAGAGAGCAAAGCGGAATACCTCGTTCCCGCATGATCCGGTCCATATCCTTCCAAGGCGAAAACGCCCGCTCGCAGTATACATACGGTAGGTCGTTCAGAAGATGATAAAGGATGATCAGCGCCAGGTTGCTCATCCCGATCTCGTAGATGTCCGGGAAGCAATACGCGAAGCGAAGCATGTCGGTGCGACCGTCCTTTTCGAGCGCCCGGAGTACCTCATCTTTATAGACGGCACCCCACTCTCCGCCGACATAGCGGGCCGGGCTTTCGACGCGAAGCAGATCCGCCCGTTCGATACGGTTCGAGGGAATCTTATTCA
>JAFGGR010000027.1 GCA_016930475.1 Clostridiales bacterium
ACCGGAACGTGGGACAGAGAAGTCGCGACTCCGGTCATACCGGGAATTTGCTTGATCTGATGAAGCGTTACACTGTCGTCACCGTTTGGGAACCATCGAAAAATCATCTTCATAATTTATCAGCCTCGTACGTGGCATAATTTCGTTGTATGAAACTAGTATACTAGACAACTAGAATAGCGTCAAGGACAGGATTTCGGTCATTTGAAAAATTCTCGCAGGGATCATTTTTCGGGGGCCTTCAGGCGATTTACATGCAAACGGTTGATGATCAGGGGGATCAAGGCGGTAAAACCGAGCGTGTAAAGTGCCTGCCAAGCGGACTGGATCAATATATACAAATCGTCATAAGGAGGATCCAGGGCTTTCATCGGAAGGTAATTTGCGGCAAAACGTGCGACCGCGTAACAGACAATACCGATGACGACGATTTTAGTGCTTTTCGTGAGGATCTCTTTCGGGATCGTTTTCGATTCTTCGTTTTTGTCGAGTCTTTTCAGGGCAAGCCGCAAGCCGATGAAGATCAGCACTGCGGCCGCGGCAGTCGCGGCGAACCGGATAATATAGAGGGCGAGTTCGGGATTCATGGTGTCACCTCCGCATCATCATCCGTGTCGGAGTCGGGTCCATCCGTTGAAGAGGACGCGCTTTCGTTGCCGGAGGCTTGAAGCACTTGGTCGAAATCCTTTTCGATCCATTTCGAGCACAGGAACGCGCAGGTCACGGGGACCAGAAGGACCGCCGGAAGAAATACGATCATCAACGCGCCGCTGATGATCGCGAGCAAAAGCATGCCCACGGCGTGGATCGGGTGCGAGGAGCAGAAAAAGAAGCTGTGCTTGATCGTATTTCGGATCGTATTCGAAAACCTCGACAGATACGCGAAAACAAAAGGCAGCGTAAAGACGATCGGGAGGATCAACGCGTACGCGACCTGTTCGTAGAATGCCGGAAGTTTCACGTTGCCGATACCGTTTCTCGCGGCATAGATGTCGAATGCGAGAAAAGCACCGTAGACCAAGTAGATCAACGTGATCAGGATGCCCTGACGAAGGTTTTGTTTCAAAGAACGCATGAAATCCGGGCGCGGGGTCTGGGAATCGCGGTAAAAGCGCCGATATGTCGCGTGGTAGAGCGCGGCGGTCGACGCGCCGATGGTTATGACCGGTAAAGAGAACACGAGCCACAGCAAACTGAGAATAATCAAATCGCCGAGCTTATCGCCCAACGCGTAGAGTTTGCTCTGGGTCACCTTATCGTAAACGGACATCTTTTTACCCCGGAAACAGACGAAATAACTTGTACCGGCTCAGTATAGACTCTCGTTTATTGGGAGTCAACTCGAAGGTTTTTCGCTCAACGAAGAGTATCGGCTGTGCTATAATCATCTCAAAATATGCCCTTCGTCAGACAAATATTCGGACGGGAAAGAGAAAAGCATGAACGGTATCACCCGACTTTCAGGAATCTTTGGCAACGGCATGGTCCTTCAACGCGATGCGTGGAATACGATAACGGGCACGGATGAGCGCGCGGAGCGCGTAACGGCGGAACTCCGGGGGAACACCTATTCGGCGGATACCGAGAACGGCCGGTTTTCGATCCGGATCCCTCCGCAGGGCGCAGCGGTGAACATTACCGTGATCGTCACCGGGACCGAACGGATCATATTGGAGAACGTTTGCTTCGGAGACGTTTTCATGTTGAGCGGGCAGTCGAATATGGAACTGCCGATGACGAGAGTCGCGGATCTGGCCCGGGAAGATATCGATCAGGCAAACAATCCATTGATCCGGCAATTTCGGCTGACGCCGCAGTATGTTTTCGGAGATGGAAGTGAGTCTCAACTGACGGATGCCCCGTGGACCGGGGCGGTCCCGGGTGAGATTTTGGAAATGAGCGCCGCCGGGTATTTTTTCGCGCGAAGGATCTTCGAGAAGATCAATGTCCCGATCGGACTTGTTCTCAACGCCCAGGGCGGGTCGTCCGTGGAAGCGTGGATGCCGATGAACGTGCTCGACAAATTCGGAGATTTTCACGGTCCGATCCAACCGTTTCTCCGGGACGGCTCGCTGGATGAATTTCTGGCGGATCGTCAACGCCGAGTCGATGCGTGGTATGCCGGGCTGGTTACGGAGGGGATCGCAGTGCGTTCAAGGGAGATCCCGGAGGACGCAAACCCCGTGACTTTACCGGGTCTCTTTCCGGCCGATTCGGAGAAGTTCTGCGGCAGTGTCTGGTTTTATAAGGATTTCACTCTCGAAAAGGATCCGGGCGAGCAGGGATTTTTGTACCTCGGCGAACTGGTCGACTCGGATACGACGTACATCAACGGAGTGCTCGTCGGGGAGACGGGTTATCGGTATCCTCCGAGAAAATATGATTTTGACGCGTCGGTCCTGAAGAAAGGACGAAATCGGATCGCGGTCCGTCTGGTGATCGAGTACGGAAAGGGCGGGTTTATCCCCGAGCACCCCTATTATGTAGATTCCGGAGTCGAGCGGGTCGAGTTGAGCGGGCAGTGGTTTTATCGCAAGGAAAATGAAGCCCGTGTCCAAGGTGTGGAAGGATTTCTCGCCCAGAAACTGCCGACGGGCCTTTTTCGCGCGGCGATCCTTCCGCTACGGGGCTTTTCGATGAAGGGTGTCCTGTGGTATCAGGGAGAAAGTAATACCGGCAATCCGGAGCGCTATGATGACAAATTCGCGGCGATGATGGAGGCCTGGAGGACTGAGCTCGATGCCGAGTTACCGGTCATCTGCGTTGAACTGGCCGATTATATCGATCCGATCAACGGCCCCGATCAGGGTTGGGCGGCCATTCAGCAACTTCAGCGCGCCGCCCCGGAAAAGACGCGCCGATGCGCTGTCGTATCCGCCAAAGACCTCGGGGCTCCGTTCGAACTGCACCCCCAGAACAAGAAAGACCTCGGCGAGAGATTGGCGGCCAAGGCATCCGACCTCTTCTACGGTCTTCCCGTCTGAGAGATCGTCGATCGAGCAGCCCGATACCGTTGTGATCATGAGAAGCTCCGGAGCGATTACTCCGGAGTTTCTTTTTCGCTGACAAGTCCAGTTGTCAAGAAAGGTTAATCGTTTCGCGTTTTTCGCAACAGATTCAAGGAAATCGACAGTCCGAAAAAAAGAACGTTTTTTTTGTGCAAAGTGCCAACAGAACGAATGAAAACAGAACCTTTGGCATTGACACGGTACAAAAGAGATGATAATCTGTGCGTATCAGTCAACTAGCATACAAGTATGCGATAACGATTCCGAGAGACTCGACTATCTCTATTTCGGAATTGAATAACGGACAAGCGAGAGCGACATGAGTACACAAGAGAATCGAATCGAGCCCGTCGAACCCATTGAGATCGTAGAGATGCTGCCCGGCGGACAACGGTCCGGGAAAAGGCGACGCAAGACTGCGTTTGAACGACACGTGGGCAGATACGGACAGCTCTATTTGATGTTGTTGATCCCGATCGTCTATTACATAATATTTCGTTACATGCCGATGGCCGGTAATATTATCGCATTTCGCAAGTTCAGCGCAGGCGGCAGTATTTTCGGAGATCAGTGGAAAGGTCTTTATTATTTCGAAACCTTCATCTTCGGACCGTCCGGATGGAAGGGCTTTGAGAAGTTTCTCACGTACTTGGGGATCTCCGGTTTTTGGAGAGCTTTCAGAAACACCCTGACACTCAATTTTTCATATCTCATAATCCGTTTTCCGTTGACGCTGGTTTTCGCGCTTTTGCTCAATGAGGTCCGGAATCTTCGCTGGAAGAAATTTGTTCAGACAGTATCCTATCTTCCGCACTTTATCGCGGTCGTTATCGTCGCCGGTATGGTCAAGGAAGTCTTATCCACGAGCGGACCGATCAACGGATTTATCAAATCCATTGGAATGGAGGCGATCCCCTTCATCTCCGAAAAGGACTGGTTTGTAACGATTTTTGTAACCTCAGGACTCTGGCAAAGTCTCGGTTGGGGCACGATCCTTTATCTCGCATCGATCTCTCACATCAATCCCAATCTTTATGAAGCGGCGGAAGTCGACGGAGCGACCCATTTTCAACGGGTACTTCACATTACGATCCCGAGCATCCTTCCGACCATTACAACACTTCTGATTCTGGACATCGGCGGTCTGGTCGGTTCCGGAATGGCCTTCGAGAAGGTTTTCCTGCTCTATACTTCCGCAACGTATGAAACATCGGACATCATATCCACTTATGTTTATCGAATGGGTATCGGGCCGGATTCCCGCGGTCAGTTCAGTAACGCGACCGCGATCGGCTTATTTGAAGGCGTTATCAACATGACTTTATTAACGATCGCCAATTTCTCCTCCAAGAAAATCACAGGGAGCTCACTATGGTAAACTCTGACGACAACAAGAAGAAAACAACGGATGCCGAGGACATCATCGAGGCGGCGCGCAGAACACATGATTCCGCGAGCAAGGACGCGTCTTTGCATTACCGCGATCAGTTTACGAGTAAGGCAATCATTAAGCGTGACAGTGATGTAAAGATCAAGACCGCCGACGAGTTGGTCATTCGTGTATCATCCATGAAGGAATCCAAGGGATATCGCCTTTTTACAATAATCAACGTGATCATCATGCTGTTTATCTCGGCGGTTACCCTATATCCATTCCTATATCTCGTCGCACAGTCCTTTTCTTCGCATACCGCGATCGCGAAGGGCCTCGTGACCATTATTCCCGTTGAGCCGAACATCAAGACCTATACGGATGTTTTGACTCAAGGCGTTTTCCTCAATTCATACAAGAACACGATCATCTACACGATCATCGGGACCGCGTCGTCGATTTTCCTGAGTGCGTTCCTTGCGTATCCGCTTTCGAAGCCGCATCTCAAGTTCAATAAGTTCCTGACGCCTTTTGTTATTTTCACCATGTATTTTTACGGCGGCCTGATTCCGAACTACGTTCTGATGACCCGTATCGGGCTTTATGACAAATGGCCCGCGTTTATCATTCCCGGATTGATCAGCACCTATTATGTCCTGTTGATGAAGGCTTTCTTTGCCAATTCTCCGCACGAACTGGAGGAAGCCGGGGAGTTGGACGGACTTTCTCAGATCGGGGTGTTCTTCCGGGTCGTGTTGCCGCTGTCGAAGCCGATCATCGCGACGATGACGCTTTTCTATGCCGTATCTTACTGGAACAACTGGTTCAATGCGTTTCTTTATCTTCCCACCAAAGAGAAATGGCCCGTGGCCTATTATTTAAAGACTTTGATCGCTGGATCCTTTTCGACGAATGATCCCGGTGCGACCGCGGATAAAGCATACCTGAGTGCCAACATCCGATCGTGCGCGATGGTGCTCATGGCTCTCCCGATCATTTGTATGTACCCGATCGTACAAAGGTATTACGTTCAGGGAATGATGCTCGGCAGTGTAAAGGAGTAAGCGAAAGTATCGGACGGAGCCGGGCGGGGGTCCCGGCAGGTTATTTATGAATGCTCACGGTTCCGTGTCGCAAAGAATACGGACCGGTGCAGATAGAGAAGAAAGAGCAAAACAGGAGGTATGATTATGTTAAAGAAATTGCTTTGCGTACTTCTTGCGGCCATGATGCTGTTAAGTCTAACGGCATGTAAAGAACCGCAGGACGAAACTCAAGCGACAACAGCGCAACAAGGAACGACAGCAGCAGGAGAGACGACCGTCGCACCGACGGAGCCGGACCTTCCCTATGCATTCGGCCTGGGCGAGACGTTCAAGGCGGATGCACCGGTCACGTATTCCATGTTCTTCAGCGATGCCAGCTGGTATGCGTTTGCGGATACATGGGAGACGGAAGGTGTCTTCAAGAAGATCACCGATTTGACGAACGTTAAGCTTGATGTCACCAAGTTTGACAGCGGAACGTACATGGATAGTGTTACGCTCGCTGTTTCCGGCGGTGAAGCGGCTTACATCATCCCGAAAATCTATGACGAGTCCAAATTCGTCACCGGCGGAGCCGTTCTGGCGGTCTCTGACTATGTTCAGTACATGCCCTACTATCAGGACTTCGTAACGAAGTATGCGATGGAGCCGGATCTGGCGACCATTACCCGTGCGGACGGAAAATATTATCGTTTGCCCGGTATGTTGGAAGCTCCTCTTCAGGACTACACCCTGATGATTCGTAATGACATTTTCAAAGCAGCCGGCTATGATGTCGCGGCTCTTGAAAAGGATTGGACCTGGAATGATCTGTGTGACATTCTGGTCGGAGTCAAGGCGTACATGGTTCAAGAAGGAATGTGTAAAGAGAGCGATTATATCTGGTCGGATCTCTGGGCCGGCTCTGAGTCCGGACAAGGAAACGGCGGAAACATTTTAAAACTGATCGGCGCTTCTTACGGCGTTCCTTCCGGTTGGGCCGTAGGTAACGGTTTGCAGTACGATGCCGCTAAGGACGAATGGTATTTTGCGGCTACGACGGACCAATACAAAGATTTCATCACGGTTGCGAACCGTTTTATCAAGGAAGGCATCCTGGATCCCGAGTCCTTTACACAGGACGATAAGGTCGGACCGGATAAGTTCTACAACGGCAAAACAGCGATCATCAGCGTGAACAGATCTCAGGTTCAGAACTTCAGAAACAATCTGGATTCGATCCTGGGTGTCGGCAAGCACGAGACCTATGTCTGTGTTTATCCGAAGGGTAGCAACGATTACATCGCTGAGCGAAACCGCCTTGAGAACGGCGTCATGATCTCTTCGAATGCGTTGGACGATTTGGGTGAAGAGGGCGTGATCCAGCTCTTCCGTTTTGTGGACTGGCTGTACTATTCTCCGGAAGCCTACACCCTCATTAAATGGGGCGTTGAGGGCGAGACCTTTGAGTATGTGACCGATGCGGCCACGGGGCTTAAGGTCAAGCAGTTACTGCCCGGATTCAAGTGCGGCGGTCTCGGAATCGGCGGTGCCGATGAAGACGTTGACATTCGTCTCCAGTGGGGCTACGCAGGTGGCGTCTTCTGGTACGGCGGTACGGTCGCCGAGATGAGCGATAACTTCTCTCCCGAGATCATCGCTTATTACGACAGACTCGGAGCTTATCGCAAGGTTTCTCCGATCAATCCTCCTGTTCAGGCGGACACCGATCAATCCGATCAACTCAGCCTGATGCAGACCCCGTTGATCGACAAGGTCAATGAGTGGACACTCCGTTTCGTGATGGGCAAGGATGAGATGAACGACGATAACTGGAACAAGTTCGTCGGCGAGTGCGAGAGCCTCGGAAGCGAAGAGTACGCAGCGTTCTACAACGAAATTTACAAGGGATAAATCAACAAAAATAATGTTAGAATGGTCTCGTAAGGGATTGTTCGGAGGGGGGTGCTCCGTAGGAGCGCCCCCCTCTTCTTATTCTTTATCGGAGGTTATTCGAATGAATACACTCACGCTCATTCAACAAGGCCATGTAACCGTGATCGCAACCGATTTTGGGAATCGAGGTCTTACACGGATCGCGGCGGCGGTCGCCGCGGATTTTCGAAAAATTACCGGAGCGCGCACCTGTGATATCCGGGTCGCGGGAACGGATGATCCGGCAAACGGTTCTTGCGCGAACGCCGCCAGGGTCATTTTCGCGGGCGTTCTCGGGAACGGCGGTTTTATCGACCGGGCGGCGACCGAGCGGCGGATCGACATCTCGGGGATCGCCGGGCGCCGGGAATGCTACCGGATATCGATCATACCGGAGGGTGAAAGAGAGATCATCGTCATCGCCGGAAGCGACCAATTGGGAGCGGAATACGGTTTGCTGAAACTCTCGGAGTTATGCGGCGTTTCGCCGTGGCATTACTGGGCGGATGTGACTCCGGTCCGGCGCGAGAAGGTCGAGATCGATCGGGCATTGTTGGACATCGCCTCGAGGGAGCCCGAGATCAAGTTGCGCGGCTTTTTCATGAACGACGAGTGGCCGTCTCTGGGGAACTGGGTACACAACACATTCGGCGGATTTAACGAACTTTTCTACGAGAAGGTCTTCGACCTGCTCTTGCGTCTGCGCGGGAATTTCCTGTGGCCGGCGATGTGGACCGGGGTCTTCAGCGAGGACGGAAAGGCGTTTCCGACGGCATCAGCCGAGATGGCATCGGAGCTCGGGATCACAATGGGAACCAGTCACCATGAGCCACTTTTTCGAGCGGGAGAGGAATTTTCACATCTGATGACCGATTCGAACGACAAAGGCTATGGGAAGGACTGGAACTATCACGCGAACCCGAGAGGCCTTTGCGAATTCTGGACCGACGGGGTTCGAAGGAACCGCGATTTCAAGTCGCTGATCACGATGGGGATCCGGGGCGAGCGCGACAGTAAGATCCTCGGAGAAAACGCCACACTTACGGATAATATCGAACTCTTGAAAAGGACGATCACCGATCAGAAAGAGATCCTTTTCGAGAACGGTCTTGCGGATACGCCGAAGGTCCTGGCTCTTTATAAAGAAGTAGAGGATTACTATTACGGCGACGAAAAGAGCGAGGGTCTTTCCTCCTGGACGGAGCTTGAGGATACGATGCTCCTCCTGTCGGACGATAATTACGGGAACCTGCGGACGGTTCCCGCTCCGGACAAGCGGGATCGCAAGGCCGGCTGGGGAATTTATTATCACTTTGACTATCACGGCGGCCCGATCTCATACGAATGGGTCAACTCGACACCGATCACCAAGGCGTGGGAGCAGTTGACGGCGGCGTATACATACGGGATCCGTGATTTGTGGGTCGCGAACGTCGGCGACCTCCGGCCGTGTGAGCTGCCGCTTTCCTATTTTCTGAATCTGGCTTTCGATTATGATTACCGGAAGGAACCGAATCGAACCGGGGAGTTCCTCGAAAAGTGGGTCGACGAGCAATTCGGAGGATATGTCGATCAAAATATCCGCGGACAAATCGCTCGCATTATCAACGAATATACCCGGATGAACGGTGATCGTCGACCGGAGGCGGTCCATGCCGATACTTTCGGCTTTTCCGGCAATAACGAAGCCCTTCACGAGTTAAGAAGAGCCGAGGCACTCATTTCCCGGGTCGAAGCGATCCGCCCGAGCATTCCGTCCGAGCGGGCAGATGCTTTCTTTGGACTCGTGGAATATCCTGCCCTCGCATCGGCCAACCTTCGAAAGATGATGATCTATACCGGGATGCACAGGCGTTTTTCTGAGATGAAGGTCAGCTATGCCAATGTCCTTCGCGAAAAGATCCTGGCTTGCATCGCCGAAGACGTGGAGCTCATGCGCAGATATAACGAGGAAATGTCGGGCGGTAAATGGCGTCACATGATGTCCTCCAAGCATGTCTCATTCCGCAACTGGAATGACGAGGGCTCGGAGTATCCGAGCACGGAGGAATTAGTGCTACCGGATCAGGGGCAAACGCTCGTCTGTCTTTTCGAGAGCGGTCTGTACGCTTCGGAGGGCGAACTTGAACTTCCCTTGTTCTCAAGCGTCGAGAACTCAAAACATCGAATTCTTCTCCTTTCCACCGACACGCATCCGGTATGCGCAAAGTTTCAGGCCTCGGAGGACTGGATCGTTCTTTCGGAGCGCAAAATCGCTCCCGAGCTCACAGAGATCGAAGTGAGCATCCTGTGGCGGGAAATCGATAGAGGCAGAGAAGGATTCGTTAAGATCTCTTCCGAGACCGGTGCGGTCGCAGTACATGTCGCCGTCGAAAAACATGATCTTTCCGAGGTCGCTTCCGGTGCGTTTCCGGAAACGACCGGTGTGATCAGTATGCCCGGTGATGCCTTTTCCCGGAAATCGGCGCCCGGGGGGACGGACTGGATTCGGATCGATAATTACGGAAAATCGGGCGTATCGATGAAGGTCCTGCCATCAGATGTGTTTTTCGAGACAAATGAACTCGCACCGGATCTGGAGTATGACATCTTTATCCTTCATCCCGACCGATATTTTATTACGGCGTACATTGCGCCGACCAATGATCCGGTTAAAGGTAAAGGGTTGTGCTTCGCATTTTCGGTCGATGGGGATGTACCGGTCGTCATCAACACCCTGCCGGAAGGCTTTGCGGCAGGTGATCCGGAGGATGCGGATTGGTGCCGGTATGTACTGGATAACTCGCGTCGATCCGGAATGACCGTCGATCTCAATGAAGGGGCTCACACGATCCGATTCATTCACCTCGACGCCGGGGTGGTACTTCAGAAAATTGAAGTTGCGCGAAGACCGTCCGAAAATTTCTACGGATATCGGACAACGTACCAAAAGCCATAGAAAAGAATAGGATATCCCCGCAGGACACGGAAAAACCTTACGGCTGTCCTTCCAAATAATCGTAATTCTTGCCCACGAAGCGATTAACGATGTAACGGGACATGTTCAAGGGGTTCTCCAAGGCATAGACCTCTTCACCGTTCCGGTATTTTTCGGGGACGCGGATCGCGCTCATCATACTGCTTCTCAGATCCACTAAGTCATATTGGCCGACTCCGAAGGATTCATCCAGTTCAGAGTCATAATGTGTATTCATTGCGTGGTCCGCTTGAAGAATGATCACGGCGTCCGGGTCGTCCTGAAGGATCATGTCGACCACGTTAATCAGAACTTTCGAAAAGAATATATGCTGGCCGTAATAATTTTTTGCGTCTTTGACGGAGATACTCGAAGGACGGTCTCCGTTTTCGTCGAAGACATAGGGATAATGGAACATAATATTCATCAATAGAGTAAAGCGCGGCCGATCCTCCGACGCCTCGATCCGAATTTTCTCAATGGCGTCAACAAAATAAGAGTGCTGTAAAATCGCCGATTCGGAGTCGAGAAATATTTCCCGCAATCGGTCGTCCGAGAGCGATGGGCTCAGAAATTCATTGTCGCTCGAGTAGTCGCCGAACATGGCGCCGGGACCGGCGTTATTTGATCCGAAAAGGTTGGCGCCCGGACGAAAAAACGAATTCATAAAAATGTTGTTTTCTGAAATTTCAACACATGCTTCTGCTTGTTTTGCGGTGAGCTTATCCATTTTGGCCAAAACGAAAGGAGACGCGTGATAGATACTATACGTGAAAGTGCCGACGGCTTCGGGATCAACCGGATAATAGAAGGCATCCGTCGTCGGGAAAAAATACTGATCCAATAAGGCGACGGTATAGGTGGAGTAACCCGCCGAGGTGAACGCCTGAAAGGTTTCATTATTGAGTCGTGCATCCCGGAGCAGACCTTGCGCTTTATCGGACTGAGTTTTCTCGGCAGCCGTGTCCGGGTCGGTAAGAAGCTCGGATAAATATTGATCATAGAAGTTGGGGGACATCAGTGCGGGCACGGCGACCGTCGTTGTTGTGCATCCGGGAACAGAGGCTTCCTCGTTGATCAGGAAATCCCTTTCCGCTAAAGCGTCACGAAAACCATCCTGCCTATCGTCGAAGTACTTTTCGATCGCATCAAAACTCATCATTCCGTCACAATGGATCCAATACACGTTCGGTCGGTCGGAAATATCGTCGCTGACGATAAAATCGGTTTTGATCGCGGCTTTTTCGGTATTGAGACCGGACACGAAACTTATGGCGGTATTCACAGCCGATATTGAAAAGAAAACGGTGATGAACGCACACAGGAGAAATGAAAACGGCCCTTTTGCGTTGAGTTTACGTAAAAGGTAGGCTAACGCAAAAGCCATAAGAAACCAAAAAACATAAAAGAAACCGACATGTCGAAACATTCTGATGATGATCATATGAAGCTGAGACTCGAAGAAAACGCCCGTCCAGAGCAACAGAAAAAACAAGGTCGCCGCCAAAGGATTTCGCAGAAGCGCTAACACGCAAAGCCACAGTATTGCGGTGATGACAACACAAATTCCGGCAGTGAGCAGTACGTAACGAAACGATGCGTATGTGGAATTCTGACTCAGAAAAAAAAGCAGAACAGACGCCGGGATAAGAGCGCTGACCAGCATAAGCCAACGAGCTCCGGGATCGGACACCAACTCGCGAAAACGGGGTAGCGCGGCTTGACTCTTACTTCCCATATAAGTAAATGGTCCTTTCCGAACCTTGTACTGCTCTCCGGGCGATCGGTTTCCAATAGCGGGCAAACGTCGCTTCGAAGTCCTCCTGTGTATAACGATCGAAAATATCTTCGCGTGAGGAGAGAAGTCGTTGCACTTGAACATCGGTTTTCGGAACAAATTCGATGATCAGGTGATCGCTCATTCCGGAAAGCCATTCCGCCAGCAAATCGAACGGGACGTTATTAGAGATCGCCATGTGATGAATAACTGCCAGCATCATGAGGCAATCCGGTCGTTCCCTTTCCGACATGGACATTCGTTCTTTTCCGGCAAATCCGATGGCGCTGCTCGGATTGGTCAGATCCATGAGAAGAGGTAGGATTGGGATGTCTTTGCCTCGGGTCTGACGGTAACACTGTTCCACGGCGACCGGGTCCGCATCAAACGCTACCGTACGCGTTCCGGTTTGGGCCGCCAACAGAGAATATGTGCCGTCGTTACTTCCCAAATCCCACAAGGATTCGGGATGCATGAGATTTAAATAATCGGAAACGATGGATCTTTTGGAGTCCGCTCCGTTTTCCGAGTAACTGGTTTGTGCGGTATAATCGCCCCACTCGGTCTTCTGGCCGGGAAAAGAAAGCTTTTCGATCCATAAAAGCATACTCTCGATCAGAGCTAAATGATTATTTCGGGAAAGGCGGATGGGCTTTCGTGGCTGTCCCGCATCAATACGGCTTGAGGTGTCCGCATGTCGGGCGATGGAGGCGGCATGCCAATGGATATGCTGTTTCGCGAAAAAGCCCCCTCTTCCGCGGAGGATCCGATCGGCCAGGTCCAAAGGGATGCCGTCTATAAAGCTTCTTGTCAAAAGGCTCATCCGGACATCTACAAAAGTCATCAGAAGTAACGGTGCCAGAAAATGGCGGCAAAATTGACTGTAAGCGATCCACGGGCTGGCATCCCGGTAAAAATCAAATGAAAGGGTATCGATGAATACAGGCTTTCCGCGCAAAAACTGAACATTGAACGCGCTTGCATCTTTAAGGACCATTCCGTGATCCATCGCGAGTTTATGGATCCGTAAAGTGAGGAGCGCCGCATCTTTTAACGCGGAAAAAGACCACTCGTAGGGGTAGGAGATGAAGGGGATCCGCTCCGGACGTATGACCTGAATGCCGTTATCAAACGGGCAAGTCTCAGCCGTTTCCGCATGAGGAATCAGCCAGCCCTTGTCCAGAAGTGCACGATAAAGGCCGGATTCGTTCAGATGCTTGAATTGTTCCGAGTACGATCGATTGATTTGGCGATAGAGTATTCCGTCTCTTGAAAAAACGAAGCCGGACGGATCGCGAAAAGAGCCGCTGTTTTTACCTTCAGATTCCTTCATCTTTCTTATCCGTTGACGTGATATCCGCATCATTCTTCGCTTTGAATTTGCGTTTGAACCATGCCGCGATGCGTTTCCTAAACGAAATAAAGAAAATGCCGACGGCGGCGAAGCCCGCGACGACTGCTTGAATGATCATACTGCCGAGGGCAGGATCGATATATAAAATGAAGCGCAAATCGAATCAGCTCCCTTCGTAAGTGTCGCGAATATTCTTGTACGATGGTTAAGTCTTCCGAAACAGTTTAACATATACTCACCGCTCTATAAAGAGCCTTGCGGACGGAATAAATCACTCCTGTACGGAGATTGCGGTATAATGATGGTCAAATAAGATCGTCCCGCCGACGAGAGGTGCTCATGAACATCAAACATATCGCCATATATGTTTTCGATCCGGAAGCTTTGAGGGATTTCTATATACGGTATTTTGACGCGACCTCGAACGGGGGATATCACAACCCCGTGACCGGGCTTCGCACATATTTTCTCTCCTTTGACGGCGAGACGCGGCTGGAAATCATGTCCCGCCCCGATATGACTGAGGGCTCTAAGAGAGCGATTCAGACCGGTTATACACATCTGGCGTTCGGGGTCGGAAGCCACGAGGCCGTTGATGCCCTGACCGCGCGTCTGGAGGCAGACGGATTTTCCGTCGAGAGTCGTCCGCGCGTGACCGGAGACGGCTATTACGAGAGCGTCGTGCTCGACCCGGAGGGCAATCGGATCGAGATCACCGGGTAACGGCGATGATTTGATCCGCTGCACACTCGAAAACCGCGTGGATCGCGGTTTTTTAACTCGTCGACAGAGATCCGACTTACCCCTTGACCGCCCGGTCAAACCGTCGTATAATGCGATTAGACCGACCGGTCAAGGAGGTGCCTATGATTTCCGTAAAGAACATCTATCACGACTACGAGGGCAGGGGAAACTTTGCCGTTTCCGATGTCTCATTTTCGATCGAAAAGGGCCGGATCTTCGGCTTTCTCGGTCCGTCCGGTGCCGGCAAATCGACCGTTCAGAACATTATGACCGGTCTTCTTTCGCTTCAGCGCGGAGAGGTCCTCTATGACGGTCAGCCGATCCAATCGCTGAAGACGAAATTCTTCAATCAGATCGGGGTGTCGTTCGAACAGCCGAATGTATACGCGAAGCTGACCGGGCTTGAAAATCTCAAGTATTTCGCAGCGCTTTTTTCCGTTCCGACGAGGGATCCGATGGAACTTTTGGATCGCGTCGGTCTTCGCGAGGCCGCGAACAAGAAAGCGAACGATTACTCGAAGGGCATGCGCCAACGACTGACGCTCGCGCGTGCCTTGATCAACAGTCCCCGGTACCTGTTCCTCGACGAGCCGACTAACGGCCTCGATCCGAGCACGGCGGCAAGCGTTCGCGAGCTGATCCGTGAGGAGCGGGATCGCGGGGCCGAGGTCTTTCTGACGACCCACAACATGGAACTCGCCGATTCGCTGTGCGACGCGGTGGCGTTTATAAACGAAGGTAAAATCTCCGCGATGGATTCGCCTGACGCACTCAAGCTTCGGTACGGCAAGCGCCGCGTCGCTGTGCTTTTTCGAGAGGGAGAGCAAGAGAAGACAGAGACGTTCGAACTTGATGATCGACAGGCACTCGCGGATTTTCTCCTGCGCGTCGACCCGATCAAGGTCCACTCGCAGGAAGCGACACTGGAGGAGATCTTCCTCCGGGTGACTGGAAAGGAGTTGACCGCATGAAAGCGATCCTCGCTCTGGGAATCCAGGATTTTAAGCGTTTGTTGACAAACGCGCTTTTCTGGGTGATCACCGTCACGCTGGTGTTGGTGATTCTCGTAATTAATTTCGCCTTCCCGAAAAGCATCGAAGAGGAGCAGGTCGATCTTTATTTCTACAACATGGGAATCGAACTGCCCGAAGCAAAGACGGTCGGAAGTGAAGAAGCTCTTCGCGCGTCAGTCGCCGAAGGTCAATCGATCGGCGTCATGAAGGACGATGCCGGAAGGATCACGGTCCTTCACCCCGGCCTTTCCGAAAAAACGGTCCGCTCGGTCATGCTCCTGCTTGCGGATCCGGGAGGCGAGTCGGTCGCCGTGGAATCGATCGATGAGGACGACCGGACGATCCCCTTTAATCAGCGGATGTCGCCGGGGTTCA
>JAFGGR010000028.1 GCA_016930475.1 Clostridiales bacterium
GAATGACCGCTTCGCGTCATTGACAAAAGAAGCATTGCGCGCTAATATGTGAGTAGGTATTCATATGAAGGAGCACTCATATATGGTAAATCGCAAACACGATCACGAAAACAGCCTTTCGGCTGTCCGAGGCGCAATGCCGTCGGAGGAGGATTTGAGCAATCTCGGAGATCTGTTCAAGGTTTTCGGGGACACCACGCGAGTCAAGATCCTCTGCGCGCTTTCCGAATCCGAACTGTGCGTCTGTGCGATTGCCGAACTTCTCGGAATGACGCAGTCGGCGATCTCTCATCAGCTGAAGGTCTTGAAGGACGCAAGGCTCGTCGGGAATCGGCGGGAAGGCAAAACCGTCGTATATTTCCTGTCCGATGATCATGTGCGCACGATCATTGCTCAGGGATTAGAACACATTACGGAGAAACGGTGATGGAATTATAGGCCTCGTGCTTTTCGATGAGGTTGCGGCAAAAGCGGCGAAAGCCTGCCGCAGAATCGAGCCGGAATGCCGGATCATACAATAAGGAGACAACGATGTCGGCAAAGCAGAAGAAATTATTGATTCGGATCAGTGCGGCGATCGCGATATTTGTTCCGGCGCTGTTTCTTCCGATCGACGGATGGCAGCGGCTCGTCGCGTTTCTTTTCGCGTATCTTGTCGCCGGCTATGACGTGCTGTTCGCGGCGGCGCGGAAACTCATTCGCGGGCGGTTCCTCGACGAGCACTTTCTGATGACCGTGGCGACCGTCGGAGCGATCGCGATCGGCGAGTACCCGGAAGGCGTCGCGGTGATGCTTTTCTATCAGGTCGGGGAGCTTTTGCAGAGCGTCGCGGTCGGAAGAAGTCGCAGGTCGATCGCCGCACTGATGGATATTCGTCCGGAGCGGGCCGTCGTCATCCGGGACGGGGCGGAACTGGACGTGTCCCCGGACGAGGTGCGGATCGGGGAGACGATCGTCGTTCGGCCGGGGGAGAAAATCCCGCTCGACGGTGTGATCACGGAAGGCGCGACGACGGTAAATGCCGCCGCGCTGACCGGCGAATCTCTTCCGGAGGATAAAGGCGTAAGCGATTCGGTGTTGAGCGGTACGGTAAACCTGAGCGGCGTGATCCGCGTCGAGGTCAAAACGGCGTACGAGAACAGCACCGTTTCCAAGATCCTTGAGTTGGTCGAAAATGCCGCGGGCAAAAAAGCACGGACCGAGCGATTCATCACGCGTTTTGCCCGATACTATACGCCCGTTGTGGTCGTTGCGGCGATCCTTTTG
Source organism: Clostridiales bacterium (assembly GCA_016930475.1). Classification (GTDB taxonomy): domain Bacteria; phylum Bacillota; class Clostridia; order Saccharofermentanales; family Saccharofermentanaceae; genus JAAYCT01. The sequence goes on from JAFGGR010000028.1 coordinate 1,267, forward strand.
GCGACACTGCCGCCGATCATCCTGTCTCAGAATTTCAGCGACTGGATCTATCGCGCGCTCGTCTTTCTGGTCGTCTCCTGTCCTTGCGCGCTGGTGATCTCGGTGCCGCTGTCGTTTTTCGGCGGGATCGGCGGGGCTTCCCGAAAAGGAATCCTCATCAAGGGCGCCACCGATCTGGAGACCCTTTCCAAAGCGGGGTGGGTCGCGTTCGACAAGACCGGCACACTGACGAAGGGGACCTTTTCGGTCACGGCGGTCCATCCGCAGAAAATCACCCAAGCCGAACTTCTCGATATCGCCGCGGCGGCCGAGAGTTACTCGAGTCACCCGCTTGCGGGTGCCATCGTCCGCGCGCACGGAAGTCATATCGAAAAGAACCGGATCACGGATGTTGCGGAGCTCGCCGGTCTCGGCGTCCGGGCCCGGATCGACGATCGGGTCGTCCATGTCGGAAACGCAGCGCTGATGGAGCAAATCACCGTTTGCCCGCGCGACTGTCACCGGCACGGATCTATCGTGCACATCGCGATCGAAAACGAATACATGGGACACATCGTTATCTCCGACGAGGTCAAGCCGGATGCCAAGGAGTCCCTGGACTCGCTTCGCGCTATCGGGATCTCCCGTATCGTCATGCTGACCGGAGACAGTCACGAAGTCGGTCAGGCCGTCGGTCGCGCATTGGGGGTCGATGAGACCTGCGCGGAACTCCTGCCGGACCATAAAGTCGCCGAGGTGGAGCGTCTCCTTCAAGAGAAGCCGCAAAACAGATCCCTCGTCTTTGTCGGCGATGGGATCAATGACGCGCCGGTGCTTTCACGAGCGGATGTCGGAGTCGCGATGGGAGCACTCGGAAGTGACGCGGCGATCGAGGCGGCCGATGTCGTGATCACGGATGATCAACTCGGAAAAATTGCCCGAGCGATCCGGATCGCCCGCAGAACGATGCGGATCGTTCGTGAGAACATCGCATTCGCGCTTGCGATCAAGTTCGCATTCCTCGCGCTCGGCGCCTTCGGGATCACGACGATGTGGCTCGCGGTTTTTGCGGATGTCGGCGTGACGGTGCTCGCGGTCCTCAATTCAATGAGGACGCTGAAAGGGTGACACCGGATCCCCGTAGACGCGAAGTTTTCCGAATCAAATTCCAAACAGATCAAGCAGTTTTTGCCAGAAAGTCGAAGGGGCGGGTGCCGTTGTTTGTTCATCGGCCGGTTCGCTCATCGTGACGGGTGCCGTTTTCATAATGAACTGAACAAAAGTGACTCGGGTGTTTTTACTCGAAGCGAACGAGACGGGCACGAAGTCGGAACGGTCGTAATACTGAGTCAGCTCTTCTATTTCATCGACCAGTAGATCCGGCAGATCGGCGAGCTCCCGGTCCAGAGTATCGGTGCCGTCCGCAAGCTCCTCCGCCCCGTCACGGAGCGAGCTAGTCCCATTAGCAAAGGATCGGATGCCGGTGTGGATCTCGGCGTATCCGTCAGACAGCCCCTGAACTCCGTCGGTATAGTCACCGAGGCCGGTATGAAACTGATCGTATGAAGTGCTCAGAAGAGAAATGCCGTCGCTCAGCGAGGCAAGAGTGTCTGTTATATTGAGATCCTGCAAACTTTCCTCGATGGAATCGGCCATGCCCGAAAGGGTCACGGAGATCGTATCGACCGAGGCGGAGAGAGAATCCAGACCGCCGCAAACCGAAAGAAAAGCGTCGCGGGTTTCGGCATAGGTACCCCGAACGGTCACGGCCGCCGCATAATATGCCATTAATTGATCGAGCGATGCGGTCAACTCCGCATTTCCGGCTACGGCTCCATACAATGCGGTGGCGTCCACATCTGCTTCGGGAATTGTGGCAATTGCCGCGTCGAGCATCGGAAATGCGGTGTTATAACCGTCGGACAGATCGCTTATTCCCGACGAGACTTCATCCAAGCCGGCGGCAAGCTGACGCAAAGCGCCGGGAAGCTCGGCCAGATCCGACAGATCATACGCGTCGTCGCCTCCGGACTCCAGCCCAGCGGAGATTTCGGTAAGGGATGCTTTGATCTGAGCGGATGCGTCAAGCAGATTCCCGGATTCTTCGAGAAGCGCCGACAGCCCGTCCGAATAGTCGGATGAACCGGCAGTCAGTTTGCGAGCGCCCGCCGAAGATGCGGAAAGCCCGTCTGCCAGAAGACGCATGCCTTCATTGAGGTCGGCGATCGCGTCCGTCAAAAGAGTTAAGTCGTCATTTATGCCGTCGGTATCGGGAATGTCGACGTCCATGGATAAGGGCACTCCGGCAAACTCGATGCCACTCATAGAAAAATTCCGGACATTGGCCGTTACCGAAAGAACGGCATCATTACCGGGCAATACGGTATGAGAGATCAGGGTGTGATTGCCCGCACGGGCCGGTGTCGCTCCTTCGGAGAAGATGTCCGAGCAAATGTCTTCGTCGAAAGACATAGAGACTTGGAGTGCGTAGTTTTCGAAAAAAACGGCGTTTACGGCATCGTTTGCCGTCACGGAAACGATGATCTCGAGTGCGCCGGTCTTACCGGCAATGTCCGCCGCGGCCCGCTCATTTCCGTCCAATCGATACACGACAGAGATGTTCCAGGGCAGTTCTTTGGATTCCGCCGTTCCCTGATAAACGAATCGGTCGGCGGTGCTGTCGACGGTGATCCGATCGTCGTTTTGTGTCAAGGGTTCCGACGAGGTCATGTTGACAATTTTGGTGTAGCGGCCGTAATCAACGATCGAACCGCCCGAAAAGCGATTGACCACGTACACGTTTCGTACGCTTCCGTCCGCCGCCAATATTCCGTAGACGATCTCTTCTTTGGGGGAGGATGATTCCGGAGGTGCATCCGTACGCGAAGAGACTTCCGCGCGCGTGCCCGCGGGGGAGAATGATTCCGGGGGAGTGTCTGTTGCAAAGACCGGTATGCTCCAGGTCAGCGTTACCGCGACCGCCAGCAAAACGGACAGTATTTTCTTATTCATGATCGTCGGCCTCCTTTTTTGGGGCAGAAAGCGCACTTCGACGAAAGAAGCCGCTTTTCAATGTTGTTTTTCGAATAAATGAGTCAAAGAGCACCAAGAGCGCCGGTAAGACACATACCACCATAACGAAAGAGAGGATGGTACCGCGTCCGAGCAGTACGCCCAGTTCGGCAATGATCGGGTTTCCGGAGGTGCCCGCCAGGGCAAATCCGGCGGATGCGAGAATACCGGCCGACACCAGGATCGCCGCCAGATTTTCGGACAGCGCCTTGAGCATCGCTTCCTTTTTCGGAAGCATTTGCCGGTCTGCGAGGTATCGGTGTGTAAGAAATATGGCGTAATCCACGGTCGCTCCGAGCTGAACGGTGCTGATGATCAGATATCCGATAAAGTTCAGCGGACGATCGCTAAAGTACGGGATCGCCAGATTGATCCAGATGGCGGACTGAATGGAGAAAACCAGAAAAACGGGAATGCTCAGTGAGCGGAACGTCAGGAGCAGAATGATAAAAATGCCGACGATAGCGACGAGACCGACAATACGCGTGTCGATTTCCACCACACTCTTCATATCGGACAGCGTCGCGCTCTGACCGATGAGGTAAGAAGTATCGTAATACCGTCCGGCAATATCCCGGACGGATCGCACGGTCGTGAAGGTCTGCTCTCCCTCATCCGGATTGTCGGTGTACATGATGATGCGTGAATACTCCGCGGAGTAAAAATTCTGTCTGACCTCCTGCGGTAAATACTGCACGGGAATTTCGGAACCCACGGCCGTCACATAGGATACCACGTCGGTCACATGGGGAACGGAAGAAAGTTCCGCGCACAGTTCCGTTTCCTTCCCGGTACTTTCGATCGGGACCAGAAGCACCAAAATGTTTTCTTTACCGAATTCGGCATCGATTCGGGCCGCATCCCTGCCGGAGCGAGAGGTTTCCGACACCGTGCCCGTCCCGTACATGAAACCGGTGTTCGACTGAGCCAAAAAACACGGGATGACCACGATCAGAGCCAGTATCAGAAAACCCAACCGAGCCTTCATTACCCCGCGTCCGATCTTGAGAAAACCGGGGACAAAGCTCCGATGTCGGGTCTTGTCGATCAGTTTATAACTGATCAGTGTCAAGGCAGGCAGAAAAATCATCACGGAGAGGAAACTGAGGATAACACCCTTGACCAGATTGATGCCTAAGTCGGAACCGATGCCGAAGCGCATAAATAGTAAAGCCGAAAAGCCGATAACGGTCGTCGCCGCACTGGCGGCCACCGTGGGCAGAGCCCGGCGAATCGCAAGACGCATCGCATCGCGCGGCGTATGCGAGCCGCGATACTCATCGAAACTGTGCAGTAAGAAAATGGCGTAATCCAGGGAGACGGCAAGTTGAAGGATCGGACTTACCGTCTGAGTGATAAAGGATATTTCCCCCAGAAAGATATTGGTGCCCATGTTTATGACCACCGCAACACCGATCGTAAACAGGAACAAAAGGGGCTCCAACCACGATCGGGTCGACAGAATGAGAATAATGAGGATGATCGGAACCAAAATGAGAAGTGCGGTGATCACCTCGGATACCGCCATTTCCTGGACCGTGGCCGCATCGACGGCCCTGCCCGCTACCGAGGCATTCTCGCCGAGCAGTGCGTGCAGTTGATCCACCGCTTCCGTCTCCGCCCCGTTTTCGATGGAGATACTGAACAGGGCGTGGCCATTCTTGTAATAGTTGTCGACGATATTTGGATCCAGATATTCAAGCGGCGTGGAGATGATCGTATCCCGTCCGAACACGTCGTCCAGCCAGCGGACCGAAAGAATACCGGGCACCGAAGCGATGGCGTCCTTGTGTTCCAGCGCCTGTTGTACTGTGACGTCGTTCAGCATCACGCGCGCATTGCCCATATCACTGCCGAATTGCGTTTCCATCACCGAGATCGCCTCGGTGGACGGCGAGTCCTTCGGAAGATAATCCGCCATATCGTAATTGACGGAGACCAGAGCGGTCAAAAGAACGCTCAGTCCCGCAGCGATCAGAAAAACGGTCACCAACGTTTTTCGATAATTGGTCACCCATTTCGAAAATCGAATCAAATGTAAACCTCCGATGATTCACACGCACGATCGAAAAAATCCGAACGTGCGCAAAAATATTAAACGTTGTATTGATAATTGTTCTCAAGTCCAGTATAATAACAACGTGTATAGAAAACAACAAACACATAATTAGTATATGTCGGGTTACAAACATACACGCTGTATCGTGTTTGGCAAACAACATATTCGAATAAAATGGGGGTGGAACAATGAGGGGTAAAAAGGGAGACAGAAGAGTTCGGTACACGAAGATGGTGCTGAAGGACAGCTTCATCGGACTGCTCGAAAAGAAGGATATTTCCCAAATTACCATCAAGGAATTGTGTGAGGACGCCGATGTCAACCGGGCGACCTTCTACGCGCATTATGCCGACACCTATGATTTAATGAAAAAGATCCAGGACGAACTTCTCGAAAACGTTGAAGAGCACCTGAAGGGGTACACACAGCAGGACATTTCGGTGATCCCGGTGGATATGGTGGAGCGAATATTTATCTATATCAAGGAAAACGCGCGTATTTGCAAACTCCTTCTGAGCGAGCGCGGCGATTTGAACTTTCAGAAACGCGTGCTGACACTGGCATACGAGAAAAATATCAGCGAGTTGACAAAGAGCGGCGCAATACAAAAAGACGACGCCGAGTACATATACGCCTTCACGTTGACCGGCTGTGTCGGCGCGATCCAGAAATGGCTGAATGACGACCTGAAGAAATCGCCGCGATTCATGGCGGAGATGATCGTGACCCTCACTACCGGCCTTCCGGATCTGATGGGGAGCTGATCCTTTCGGATCGCTCCGGCTATTGCTCGCCCCAGCGGTATTTTCTGTTATATATGAGCGTATCCAGATCGCACGCAAGGCACAATCCGTTGTGACAGCAAATCACGCCGCCGCACTCCGGGCATTTCCACTTTTCCCCCTGCTCGAAAAGAAAAGCGTCGAGGCCGTTGTCGCGGATGCTTTCCAGATTTTCGATCATGCTCATGTGGTACTTGGTGCGATAGCGCTTATCGAGGCGTTTCAATCGCTTGCACGGAAAGTCATCGCACTCGAAACAGAAGCGCACGGCTCCGGCGGCGAGCTTTTCGCACGCATCGGCCATGTGGAGGCAATTCTTTCCCCTCGGAATACAGCCCGGGCAATAGGTCCGGTGAAATCCATGCTTGTTGAGATCCATTTGATTGTATTGATAGGCGACGCACAACCGGCAGTTCATTCCGCACGGTGCGATAAGTTCTTCTTGCATAGGGGTCCTCCGATCGCATCGACAGTGTATTCGTAATCCGTTTAGCATCTCGGTATTTCATTAAATGATATCATTACGGATTTGAGGGTGCGCAACAAATAATCTTGACATACCCCCCCCCGAAGGATAAAATAAAAAATAGTAACATATATAGCATTCGGTAACTCATAGTTTCGAAGCGTCTATGATAACCGGTGTTCTCGGTTAGGAAGGAGTTTCAAAATGAGATCAAGGAACATTGTAAGAAAAGTTTTGTCGCTCGCAATTGTTTTCGCTGTGTTAGTGTCAATTTCGATACCCGTACAGGCGCATGAAAATACATCCCAAGCGAGGCAAAATGGGCAGGAGAATAGAGAAGCGATTAAGCTTCGAGTCGATGAAAAGAAACATGAAAATGTCGTGCGTATGCTGGAGCGATACTTGTCAATATCAGAATCGGGAAATATTATACTAAATGCGCCTCAAAGCCTGAAAAGACGGATAGATGCAAAAATGTTCAGCTCCTTTATTATAGGGTTAGAACAGACAAATCGAATGATTAATGAGGGGTACCTGGTCGCTAATGAAGACTTTTCAATCAGAGTTACAGACAAGTACCTAGAGAAATGCAGCAATGTATTGGCCGAGGGAAATACGGTGTGTCTCGAAGAAGGTGTTAAATTATCATCTTTCTCAGGTGTAAACAAGATTGTATACTATTGGTGGGGTTATAAGCTTTGGCTTTCTAATGCAAACTGCATCAAGATTGCCGGGGGGTATGGTGTTCTTGGCGCATTGGCATTATTTATTCCGGATCCGGTCATATGCAAAATATTATGTGCAGCATGCTTGCTTTGCGCGAGCATTATTACCATTGCAAATTCGGAAGGAAGGGGCGTTATCGTCCGGTACACAATTGGATTGGGAGTAACTGGAATTTGGTCCCAATAGCCCAAAGCAGCCAAACCGTATAATAGAACCATAAGGCGAATAAACAACAAGGAGGATATTCTAATGCCACCTGTCTATGTAAACAGAGTATTCGCAATCGCAATGATTGTTATGGCGATCTTGGTCATTTTACCTTACGAGCGATTTAACGTATCGAAAAAAGGGATACTGGTGATCAAAATCATTTATGCGGTCGCAATACTGTCCATCAGCGTTTGGTTTTTGTTGCAATCATTCTGATCGATCCGTCGGGAATCAAATCGCGCTCCCGATGCTCGTAAGGAATTCTCGCTTAAAGAATTTTCGATACCGCCTTTTCCGCGGGAGGGGTTTCCTTGATTCGAAATCGATCAACACAAAAAACGACCCCGGAAGTCTTCTTCCCGGGGTCGCTTTTGCTTATGTTCTTCTTGGTGTCGGGAGTCCGGGGATTTTGTTACCCTGCGTTGCAGGATCCGTCCCGGAGACCCATCCCGGTGCCGTTGCCGGCGCCTTTGCGTTGACCGCTACCCTGACCGTCACCTTTACCCGGACCACCTTGGCCGAAAAGGCCCGGGTTCTCACGATTTTGCTGACCTGCTCCGGTGCCGTCACATTCTGCTTGACGCTCCCGGATCTGCTCTTGGATCGCGTCGGCTTCTTCCTGTGTGATCACGCCTTCTTCGACCTTTGCGGCCAAGGCATCCTCGCGCATCTCGATCATCGCCGCCTGAAATTCTTCTTGAACTCCGGCCACGATGGCGATCGCGCCGTAGGTCAGTCCGGTCTCGGCGCGCTCTTCGCGAACATCCTCTTCCGTACGACCCGTAATCCTGGCAACCGCTTCGGCCGGCGTGTTATACGGAGATGCCGCCATAACGACGACACTTGTCGCTCCGAGAGCCAGTACAACCATACCCACCACAATCGCTTTATGTAATTTTCTCATTTTTACTCACCTCTCTTTGTGTATTTCCTTTGCGGTAGGTTTAGATTAACAAGAATATTGGGCGAAACTGTGTTTTTTTCTGTTTGTTTTCGTGCCGGTGTGCACAGAACCGGAACCAATTACTTCCCTGCCGCTACTCTGCCGGAGCATTCATGATCCCGGCCGACGCCGGCAGATCGAAAATGAATTCCGCGCCTTTTTCCGGGTGATTGCGCATGGTGAGGGCGATTTCGTGTCGGGTCGCGATTTGCTTCGCGATCGAAAGGCCCAGACCCGTGCCGGACTTGTTGCGTTCGTCCCGGCTCTTGTAGAAGCGGTCGAAGATGTAGGGAAGATGTTCCGGCTCGATACCGGGACCGTAGTCGCGAATGATCACGCGAGTCTCCGAGACAGTGACGTCAACGCTTGCGTCGGAAGGGGAAAACTTGACCGCGTTATCCAGGATGACCAGAAACATCTGACGAAGGCGCCCGTAGTCTCCGTGGATCAAAAGGCAGGGCTTTTGAAAATCGGTACGGATCCGTATGTTTCGCTCGCGCGCGAGTTGAGATGCGCTTTTGCTTGCATCGGTGATCACGTCGCATAGGTTGACCGGTTGCTTTTCAATTCGAAAATCGGCGTTCTGGAGGCGGGAGAGGTCGAGGAGATCCTCAACAAGACGTTGAAGGTACTTGGACTCGTCGAGCATCCGGAGGTGGTACTCATCGACCTTTTCGGGGTCCGTGACGACCTTGTCGCAGAGTGCCTCGAGCGAACCGCGAATAACGGTGACCGGAGTCTTGAGCTCGTGGGAGACGTTGGCGACAAAGTTGCGTCGCATCGTCTCAAGCCTTGCGCTTTCCGTATCTGCCTCGTCGAGGCGGAAGGCAAGCGAGTCGAGGACTTCGGACAGCTCGCCGATCTCGTCGTTTTGCCGGACGCCGCATTGCGCCGAATAATCTCCGTCGGCAAGGCGTAAGGCCGTCTTCTTCATTTTCGAGAGCGGGCGGGTAAAAGAGCCGGAAAGGATCACCGACAGGATGAGCGCGACGATCAGGGCGAGCACGAGGCTTCCCAGGAGCATCCACGCGCCGCGGTTGACGGCCGCGGCGGTGCCCTCGACCGAGGAGTGGAGAAGGACCGCACCGAGCACGCTGCCGGATGGATCGGTGATCGGCGCGCCGACGGTGAGCGTCGGTGCGGACAATACGCCGCTAAAGTCTTCACTAAAGGCCGTTTCGCCCTCGAAAACCTCGTCGATCAGCTCGCCGGCATTTTCCGGAAGCTCGGTATAATTGTAGTGGCCGCTTGCCATTCCCTGCCCGCGGCTGATCGTAAGGAGCTCCATGTTCTCGTCGACGATCCAGACCTCCGCCTCGGCGACCTCGCCGGCAAAGCGAAGGTACGGGCCGAATTGATTCGAGCCGGCGCCGCTTTGGCCGGACAGCGATTCTGCCAGCGACTCGGCGTAACCGCGGAGCTTTTCGCGATGAACGGAAACGGTGTAGTTTCGAAAAAGCAGGAGGAAAACGGCGCCGACGACGATCGCGAAGACCAAGAGCGCCACGACAAAGTAGAGGCTCAGTTTGCGGGCAATTTTACTCTTCGGCATCTTCGGTCACCTCAAATTTATAGCCGACGCCCCAGATGGTTTTGATGCTCCACGAAGGGTGATCGTACTCATCGAGTTTGGCGCGCAATCGCTTGATGTGGCTGTCGACCGTCCGGTTGTCGCCGAAGTAGTCGTAGCCCCACAGCGTGTTCA